>NZ_MQWD01000001.1:4509202-4556473 GCF_002283365.1 Rubrivirga marina
GTGATGCGCCGCGCCGCCCTCTTCCTCGCCGTCCCTGTCCTCGCCCTCGCCGTCGCCGGGTGCGACTCGGTCCTCGACGTCGAGCCGCCGAGCCAGCTCACGAGCACGATCGCCATCGAGGACGCCAACGGCGCCCGCAACGCCCTCCGGGGCGCCTACAGCGCGCTCCAGTCCGGCTCGTACTACGGCGGCGACCTCGTCTTCTTCGGCGACCTCCTCGCCGACAACACGACCCACACGGGGACCTTCACGTCCTTCGCCGAGGCCGACGCCAACACGTTGCTCGCCACCAACGGGTCGGTCGAGGGCTTGTACGAGTCGCTCTACTTCGGGATCGGCATCACGAACCAGATCCTCCAGCGGGTCCCCGCCCTCGACGACCTCGGGGAGACGGAAAAGAACGAGATCCTCGGCGAGGCCCACTTCCTGCGGGCGCTCCACTACCACAACCTCGTCAAGCTCTGGGGCCCCGTTCCCATCGTCACCACGACGCTCTCGAGCGTTGAGGAGGCCTCCCA
Organism: Rubrivirga marina; assembly: GCF_002283365.1. Taxonomy (NCBI): domain Bacteria; kingdom Pseudomonadati; phylum Rhodothermota; class Rhodothermia; order Rhodothermales; family Rubricoccaceae; genus Rubrivirga; species Rubrivirga marina. The sequence goes on from NZ_MQWD01000001.1 coordinate 4,509,721, forward strand.
GGTCACGCGGAGTCCGGTCGACGCCGTCTACGCCCAGGTCCTCTCGGACCTCCAGGAAGCCGAGCGCCTGATCACGGACGCCGACCAGACGAAGCAGGCGTCGCTGGGCGCCGTGAAGGCCCTCCTCGCCCGCGTGCACCTCTACCGCGGCGAGTGGACCCTCGCCGAGCAGCAGGCCGACGAGGTGATCGCGATGGGCTACCGCCTCGCAGACGCCTACGGCGACCTGTTCACGCCGGACGCGGAGACCCCCGAGGCGATCTTCTCGCTCGACTTCAACACCCAAGACTTCAACAACTTCGGGTACTACTTCGAGGTCCGCCGCGAAGTCCGGCCGACGCCCGACCTCTACGACGCCTACGAGAACGAGGACGCGCGCCGGGCGTGGTCCATCGAGCAGAGCTCGACCGGGCGCCTCACGGGGACCAAGTACCCGACGACGACCGGTGAAGAGGACCTTCACGTGCTCCGCCTCGGCGAGGTCCTCCTGATCCGAGCCGAGGCGCTCGCTCGGCAGGGCCGTCTCGCGGACGCGGTCGACGCCTACAACGCGCTCCGCGTCCGCGCCGGCCTCGCCCCCCACGTGCTCGGCGTCGACGTCTCGACGCCGCAGGACGTGCTGGCGGCCATCTGGCACGAGCGCCGCCTCGAACTCGCCTTCGAGGGCGACCGCTGGCCCGACCTCGTCCGGACCGGCCGGGCCACGGACGTCCTCGGCATCCGGGAGTGCCAGGTGCCCTTCCCCATCCCCCAGCGGGAGCTGAACGTGGCTCCGAACCTGGAACAGAACCCGTCCTGCTAGCCCCGGCACGAGCCCTATGCTCCCCCGCTCCACGGCCGTTCTCCTCCTGCTCCTCGCCGCCGGCTGCACGGGCGCCGGGCGCGTCCACGGCGCCGCGCCCGTCTCCCAAGGCAAGCTGTTCATCATCGGCGGGGGCAGCCGCCCGCTCGCGATGGTCGAGCGGATGATCGAGGAGGCCGGACTCCGCGACGACGGGTACGTGGCCATCCTCCCCATGTCCAGCTCCGAGCCGGACAGCGCGGTGATCTGGTCGGGCGAGCAGTTCGCCGAGTTGGGCGTCGAGGTGACTGGGTTCAACTTTCAAGCGGGCGCCCCCCCTCCCCCCACATGGCTCGACTCCCTCCGCCAGGCGCGCTTGATCTACATCTCCGGCGGAGACCAGGCCCGGTTCATGGACGTCGTGTCCGGGACGGCCATCGAAGACGCCATCCGCGAGGCGTACCGATCGGGGAGCCTGATCGGGGGGACGAGCGCCGGGGCCGCCGTGATGAGCGCGCAGATGCTCACCGGCGATCAGCGCAAGCACCCCGAGTACACCTCGACCTACGAGGTGCTCGAGGCCGACAACATCGACCTCGCCCCCGGCCTCGGCCTCCTCACGGGCGCCATCATCGACCAGCACTTCGTCCGACGGAGCCGGTACAACCGCCTCCTCACCGCCGTCACCGAGTTCCCCGAGATCGTCGGGGTGGGCATCGACGAGTCCACGGCGATCCTCGTGGAAGGGGGACGGGCCGAGGTCGTCGGGGAAGCCCAAGTGGTGGTGGTGCAGAACCCCGGCCGCTCGGCCAACGAGCAGGATGGGAAGCTCGGCGCCCACGGCCTCCGCGTGGACGTGTACCTGCCGGGCGAGACGTTCGCGCTCGACGGGCGCTGAGCCCGCCGCCCGTTTGGGGACCGCCGACGGCGGACCTATCGAGCGCCGAGCGTGACCCTCTGATGCCAGACGGCGGCCCCGACGCGCACCCGGACGACGTACAGGCTGGCGGGGAGCCCGCGGAGGTCCAGCGTGACCCGAGCCTCACCGGCAGCGAGAACGCCGAGGTCCCGCCGAAGCACCTCGCGGCCGACGAGGTCGTAGAGGGCGAGCGCCGCGGCTCCCCCCGTCCCGACGTCGAAGCGCAGGGCCGCCCGGCCGGTCGTCGGGTTTGGATGGACGAGGAGGTCGCCCGTCGTCGCTCCCTCCGCACCCGGCTCTGAAGCCGTGGGAGCGGAGGCAAAGTCGAAGGACTCCCCATCGGCAACGACGTGAACGAACGCCCCGACCAGGGCCGGGTTGTTCCGCCGCGCGGGGTAATCGACGAGGTCGACGGAGCGAGCGTCGAGCACGAGCGTGGGCATGGCCCCCTCCATGGTCACCGTGCTCCCCTCCACGGCGAGCGTACTCCCGTCCCCGAGGAGCACGCCGTAGGACGCACGGCTCTGCGCGAGGCCCCACGCCAGCCCGGTGACCTGGTTCTCCCAGTGGCAACGGTCGACGTCGAAGGCGAGGGGCATCACGACCAGACCGCCGGTCAGATTGAGGCCGGGCGCGAGGTCGAGCGCGCCTCGATAGGAGGCGTCGCACCGGCTCTCCGTGTTGAGAATGCTCACTTGGCCAACGGCACGGGCATCGGTGCCAAGCATGAGGGCGGGGACGCCGGCTGCGAGTCGGCCGCGCAGGGCGGCGCCCACGGCAGTCCCCGCGTCGGCCAAGGCGGCGATCTCGCTCAGATCATTCGCGACCCACACCTGCGCCTCGCAGTCGCGGACCGCGTCCGCGAGGCCGGCGTCGCCCTGGCTCCCGGCATCGAGACCGACCGCCAGAACCGGCTGGCCCGAATCAGCCATCGCGGACGCCACAGCTGAAGCGGGGGCGGCATCGGGGCGCGAGACCACGCAGACGAGGGCATCCGGGGGCAGGCGGCTCTGAAGCTGCCCCACGCTCCCCCCAGCGGCGAGCCAGGCGTCTGCGTCACCGCTCCCGTCGAGGACGAGAGGGAAGGCTGGGGCCTCGAACGGGACGGCCGCGTACGACTCTCCCGTCCCGGGCCCTCCGACGACCGTGCCGTTGGAGACCTCCACCCGGTACCCCTCGGTGAGTTGGACGAGTCGAACGTCGGAGAGGGAAAGGGAGTGGGCAGGCTCCACGGTGGCCTCCGTCCGGTCCGTCGGATACAAGAGGGTGACGGCGCCTCCGCCCAGCACCTCGCCTACGCCGTCCGGGGTGACCGCGAGGGCCGTCCCATACGAGAGCCCAATCCCCGTCACCCACCGCCCCTCGTCGGCGTGGTAGCGCGCCAGCATGGCGAGCAAGCGCCCGAGCCGCCCGCGCTCGTCGAAGTGGGTGTCGGCCAGGGTGCCGGGGAGCACCGAGAGGAAGTCGTCGGTGAGAGAGAGGTCCGGCGTCGTGGGCACGAGGAGCGCCTCACGGGAGGAGACGCTGCCGCGCCGAGCGTCGAAGACGACCTCGCTGAGCACGGCCGCCCCGGCGCTCGTCCCCCCGAGGACGCCGCCACGGTCGAAGACGGTCTGGAGCGCCTCCTCGATGAGGGTCCCCTTCCAGCGACTGACGTAGCGCCACTGGTCGCCGCCCGGGAGAAACACGCCGTCGGCGGCGAGGACCGCGTCACGGTTGGCCGGGTCGTTGGCCTCGGCCTCGGACGCGATGGCGAGGTAGGTGACCGTCGCGCCCTCGTCGGCAAGGCGGCCCGTGATGGATGTCCCCGGGTCGCTCGTGTAGTCGAGGACGACAACCCGCTTGCTCGGCGCGTGATCGACGAACCAGGCGTAGGCCCCCGGCGCCTCGCTCCCTCCCCCCACCAGCAAGACCGAGCCCTGCGCTTGAGCCCCCCCTGCCAGCGCGAGAAACGCGAGTGCCAGTCCGTACACGGACCGGGTGCATCGTCTGACAACGGGGGTCATTCGAGCCGGCATCCTGGAGCGTCCGGAGGGGGGCGGCCCCGTTTTGAAAGGACCCCGGAAGGGCCCCTCGTCCGAGCCGAGCAGTTCGCCGAAAGGTACGCTGCCAACCCGGGCCGGGCCCCAGCCCCACGGACGAGGCCTCTTCCGGTGGCGCCACCGCCCCCCGCAGCATGCCGGGAGACGGCGGCGCCACATAGCGGTGCTCCTCCAGACGCTACTTGCCGCGAGGGCCGGGCCTCACCCTTCGGCCCACCTCACGACCTCGCTCGCCACCCGTCAGCGCGCGGTGCACGGCGACAATGGCCTTCTGCTCGTCCGTCAGGAGGGGGTCCGCTCTCTCGCGGAGGGCCTCACGCTCGGCGCGGGCGGCCTCGCGGCGCTCTCGCTGGGCCTCACGGAGGGCGTCGCGGTCGAATTGGCCGTTCTCGTCGAGGTACGGATGGAGGTCGGGCCGGCCTTCGCGGACGCGGTCCAACATCCGCGACTGGAACGTCGCCTTCTGTGCCTCGGTGAGGTCGAGCGCGGCTTCACGGGCCGCCGTCTCGGCGTCGCGCTGCTGCAGGCGCTCGCCGAGACGCTGGGCGGCCTCGGCCGGGAGCGCCGCGACGCTCTGGCGCACGGCCTCGTCACGGAGCGCCTTCGTCCGAGCGACGAACTGGTCCTCGGAAAGGTCGCCGGCACGGAATTGCGTCACGAGGGCCTCGATCCGCTCGCGGGCGTCGGACCGGATGGCACGGAGGGCGTCGCGCTGTTCCTCGGTGAGCTGGACGCGCTCGCCTCGGTCGCCGTACGGTCGGTCGGCGCGCTGGCGGCGACCTCGGGTCGGGCGCTCGCCGTCCGGCCGAGCGCGGCGCTCAGCACGGCGTTGGCCCCGCTCGCCGCGGCCCTCCCGACGCTCGGCCCCGCGCGCCTCGGCGGCCTGCTGGAGTTGGTCGATCTGGGCGTCCGTGAGGATGGACGAGACGTCGGCGGCGGCGGCCCAGAGGTCGGCGCGCTCGGCGTCGGCGTAGCGCTCGGCGAGGTCCTCGAGAGAGGACGTCTGCTCGGCGGTCAGGTCGAGGCCCTGGGTGAGTCGGTCGAGGCGGGCGTCGAGGCCGGCATGCTCGGGCGTCTGCGCGTCGGCCGCGAAGGCGACGCCGAGGCCGATGAGCACGGCGACGCCGAGGCAGTGGAGACGGTCGGGGAGTCGAGTCATGGGGAATGGGGAACGTCGTGGGCCGACACTACGGGCCGCCCGGCCCCTTTCATCTGCCCGACTCGCATCGCCGCACGACCACCGGAGCTCCGGCACAACTCCGCCACATCCGACGCCGGACGGCCGCAGACGGGCGGCCACTCCGCCCTCGGAGCGTCCCTACAGGAACGGCGCGAACTCACCGGCCAGCGACTCCGCGAACGCACGCGACAGGTGCCCGCCGTCCCGGTAGCGGACGAGGTCGCCATCGCGCGGACCGCACGTCCCCCCCGGACACACGACGCCGGAGAGATCGAGGACGTCGACGCCCGGGACCGACCGCGCGGCCGCGGCCTGGGCGTCTACCCGCTCGGCATCGTCGGCGTCGGAGCCGCGAGGTCGACAGTCCGGATCCAAGGCCGTGCCCGGTCTCCACGCTACCTGGGCGAGGCACGCTGGCACGTTGATCTGTGCGGCCGGCGGGTCAACGATGAGAACCGTGCGCCCGGCGAGCTCGACCAGATCCTGGAGCGTCGCGCGCGTGCCCCCGGCCCACACGTCCGGGGCGAGGTCGTAGGCGTTCGACATCGACACGAACACCGCCTCGGGGCGCATCGCCCCGATCGCCTCCATCGCCGACGCTCGCCACACGGCGCACGCGACGTCGTCTCGGCCCAGAACCTCGTTGTAGAGCACGGGCACGTCGGCGACGGGGCAGGCCGAGAGCGTGTAGACGACGAGGCGCCAGCCGGCCGCCTCGGTCGCCGCGCGGAGGGCCGGAAACCACTGGCCCGCGTGGCTGTCGCCGACGAGGACGGCGACCCGCTCCGCCTCGGGGTCGCCGTAGGCGCACTCGACGAGCGTGGCCTCGCCGTAGGGATCGCAGCCGTCGTCGTAGATCTGGGGGAGGTCGGCGCGGACCTCGGCGAACGCCGCCTGCCCCGGCCGCTCGGCCCACCCCGCGCTCGCCCACCACCACCCGAGCGTGAGCGCCGTGAGCGCGACCGTCGCGCCGACCGTCCACCCGAGGCTCCGCCGCGGACGTCCGACGAGCGCCGGCGCGTACCGAATCGGCGACTCGACAAACCGGTACGAGAGCCACGCGGGCACGATCGAGGCGACAGCGGCCAGTATCCGCCCGCCGAGCGTCATCGGCCCCAGGGCGGACTGCGCGAACACGAGCGCGGGCCAGTGCCAGAGGTACCACGAGTACGACAGCGTCCCGATCCACTGGAGCGGACGGGCCGACAGCGCGCGGACGCACGAGGCGTCATCGCGCGTCCCCGCGCGCAGGACGGCGACCGTCGCGAGCGCTGGCAAGAGCGCGGCCACGCCCGGGAACGGCGTCGACGCGTCGAGCAGCACGCCAGCCAGGGCGATGCCCGCGAGTCCGCCCCAGCCCAGAATCTCGGCTCGTGTTCTCGACCCGCCGGCCGGCACGAGCACCGCGAGCGCGCCGACGCCGAACTCCCACGCCCGCGTTGGCGAGAGGTAGAACGCCCACGCCCGCCCGACCGGCGCGTACGTCAGCGCCGTCGACAGGCCGAACGACAGCGCCGTGACCGCGCCCAGCACGAGCCCGAGGCGGCGGAGGCTGGGCGTCCGAGCGCCGCGCCACAGCCCGAGCCCGAGGAGCACGAGGACCGGCCACGCCAAGTAAAACTGCTCCTCGACGCCGAGCGACCACGTGTGGAGCAGCGGGTGCTCGGCCGCGCGCGGCCCGTGGTAGTCGGGCGCCCAGTCCGCGAACCCGACGTTGCTGAGGTAGAGCGCGGCGAGCGGCCAGAGGCGGGCCACGTCGCGCTGCTCCATCGGCGCGTAGAGGACGCCCGCCAGGGCGCCCGTGACGAGCAGGACGACGAGGAGCGCCGGCACGAGACGCCGCGCCCGCCGCGCGTAGAACCGCCACAGGTCGATCCGCCCCTCCCGCCCCGCCTCGTCCACCAGCAGCCACGTGATGAGGTACCCCGAGACGACGAAGAACACGTCGACCCCGACGAACCCACCGTCTAGGCCGGGCACCCCGGCGTGGAAGGCGACCACGAGGAGGACGGCGACGGCCCGGAGCCCCTCGATGTCCGGCCGGAACCGGGGGCGCGGGAGAAGCTGGGGCACGGGGGACGCGGGGGGACGGCCGCCCAAGGTCGCACCGCCCCGCCCGCCTCGGCGTCCCGTTCGGTAGGGTCGTCGGCTGCACTCTTGCACGCACCAGAACCCGCTCGCTGCTCTGGCGAACCGGCTCGTGCCCGTCCAACGCACCGCCCATTTTGTTGTCATCCTGAGCGAACGCGAAGGATCTCGCCGGACTCGGGCGCCCCGTGCCTCGACACACAGGAGGACATGAGTCGAGGGCTGACTCGAACGAGACGTGCCCCGGCGCCCCGGTCGGCTGGGGCGCCGAGGCGGGGCCGGCCAGCGCTCAGGCCGTCCGGACCCAGCGCCAGAGCTCGGCGAGCGACGGCTTCTTTCCGTACATCAGGATCCCGACCCGGTACACGCGCGCCGCCAGCGCGATCATCCCGACGAACGCCACCGCCAGGAGCACGAGCGCCAGGACGACCTGCCACACGGGCACGTCCGTCACCGCCATCCGCACGACCATCAGGATCGGCGACGACAGCGGGAAAAGCGAGAGGAACACGCCGAGCCCGCCGTCGGGGTCGTTCGCCACGAACGACAGGAACAGGAGCGGGATCATGATCGGGAGGATCACGACCGTCTGGAGGCTCTGCGCGTCGGACTCCTGGTCGACCGCGCTGCCGACGGCGGCGAACAGGCTCGAGTAGAGGAGGTAGCCGCCGAGGAAGAACAGGACGAACGCGATGAGGAGGCCGGGGTCGACGATCGATCCGATGGCCTCCGGCCCAAACGGCGCCTCGCCCCCGTCGCCGGCCGCCTCCGGCACGAACGCCACGAGGAGCGGGCCCGCGGCGAGGCTCAGCCCGAACGTGAGCGCGCCCCACGCCAGGAGTTGGCTCAGCCCGACGGCCCCGATTCCGAGCACCTTCCCCATCATCAGCTCGAACGGCCGGACGCTCGACGCGATGACCTCGACGATCCGGTTCGCCTTCTCCTCGATCACGCCGCGCATCACCATCATCCCGAACACGAGGATGGCGAGGTACATCAGCAGGCTGAGCACGTTGGCGACGAGGAACCGGCCGATGGCGGCGTCGGCCTCGTCGCCGTCCTCGGAGACGGTCACCAGGCGGAGCGGGACGTCGGACTCGTAGGCGGCGAGCGCGGCCGGGCTGGCGCCGGCGGCCCCGGCCCGCGCCCGCCGCACGACCTCACGGACGGCCCCGCGGACGCCGTCGCCCGCGTCGAGCCCGCCGCGTGAGAGGTAGCGGACCTCCGCCTCGCCGTCGCCCTCGACGAGGCCCTCCGGCAACACGAGCACGCCGTCGAGGTCGTCGGCCAAGAGCCCCGCGCGGAGGGTGTCGAGCGGGGCGTCGGAGACCTCGACCTCGACGCGACCACCCAGCGCCTCGGCGAGCGGCCCCGCCAGCCCGGCGTCGTCGATGACGGCCACGCGGTCGACGCCGTCGCCCGCCGAGAACGCGATCATCGGCAGCAGAAACACGCCGATGGCCAGAACCGGCACGGCCAGCGTCGCCACGGCGAACCACTTCGACCGGACGCGCCGGAGGTACTCGCTCTTGGCGATGAGGAGGGTCTTGTTCACGTCGTGCGTGGAGCGTGGTCCGTGGGGGCAGGCGGGGCAGGGGACGGTGTCCGACGCCTCACGCGCGGGGTCCTACGAGAGGGACGGGGTAGGCGTGGCGGAGGCGGCCGTCGCCGGAGGGGCCGCGCCGACGGCCTGCCGGAAGATGTCGGAGAGCGGCGGCTCGTGGACCTCAAACCGGTCGACCTCGACGGCGCCGGCGAGGGCGGCCTGGAGCACCTCCCGGGGGGCCGTGGCCTCGCCGAGGCGGACCGACACGAGCCCCTCGCTCCGGTTCAGCACGCGGACCGCGCCCGCCTCGGCGAGCGGGTCGAGCCACGCGCCGTCGCCGTCGAACGCCACCGAGACGGTGTCGCGGCCGTACCGGCGCTTGACCTCGCGGAGCGTGCCCGAAAGCACGACGCGGCCGTTTGCCATCAGGCAGAGGTCGTCGCAGAGGGCCTCGACCGACTCCATCCGGTGGCTCGCGAAGAGGACCGTCCGCCCCGCTTCCCGGAGCTCGCCGATGACCTCGACCAGGAGGTCGGCGTTGATCGGGTCGAGGCCGGAGAACGGCTCGTCGAGGATGACGAGCGTCGGGTCGTGGACGACGGTCGAGATGAACTGGACCTTCTGCTGCTGGCCCTTCGAGAGCTCCTCGGTCTTCTTCCCCGCCCACGCGCCCGCGTCGAACCGGTCGAGCCAGCGGCGGACGGCCGCCTTCGCGGCGGCCTCGGACATCCCCTTGAGCCGGGCGAGGTAGACCAGTTGCTCGCCGACCTCAAGCTTCCGGTACAGCCCGCGCTCCTCGGGGAGGTAGCCCATCCGCGCCTGCGTCGCGGGCCCGACGGACTCGCCGCCGAGCGTGATCGTCCCCTCGTCCGGCGTCGTGATGTAGGTGACCATCCGGATGGTCGAGGTCTTCCCGGCGCCGTTGGGGCCGAGCAGGCCGAACAGCCGCCCCGGCTCGGCCTCGAACGACACGCCGTCGACAGCGACCGTTTGCCCATAGCGTTTGGTCACCTTTTCGAGACGTAGAGCGGAAGTCATTAAGTCGGCGTCGCGGGGGGAACGGTGCGAGAGAGCGTCGGTTACGCACCTCGCCCGCGGAGGTTACTCCGGTCCCCCCGGCGCCGCCCCCCTTTCCCATGCCCCGCCCCCTCTCTCTCCCATTCTTGCCCCTCTCTCTCCCATTCTTGATCGCCCTCGTCGCCCTCGCCGGGTGCGACAGCGAGGACAGCCTGCTCGGCGAGTTCGTCGGCCGCGTCGAGGTCGACGCCGAGGCCCGGGCGGTCGACGGCGAGGCGGTCTACACGGTCGTCGAGACCGCGAGCGGACCGGAGTTCGTGCTCGGCCTGTTCGTGGGCGACCTCTACGAGAGCGACTACGACGCGTACGACTACGTCCTCTTCCGGCGTCCCGGCGACCGCCCCGGGGTCGGCGCCTACGCCATCGCCGACGAGCAGGACCGGTCCGTCGCCGCGACGATCGCGAAGGTCGACGAGGCCGACGACCCGCTCGAGTCGGTCGGCGCCGTCCTCCGCGGCGTCGACGGGACGCTCGCGCTGACCCGGATCGACAGCTACGGCTTCCTGGCCGGCTCGTTCGAGTTCGACGCCGATGGGCTGACGGTGACGTCGCCCACGCGGCGCGTCGGCGGGGCCGCGCAGGGCACGTTCGAGGCCCGCTACGTACCTCCGGCCACGTTCCGCCGCCTCGGGCTCGACCTCGGGATCTGAGCCTCTCCGCCTCGACGCCGAGGCGGGAGGGGCCCGGCGCCCGCGCGGACTCAGATCAGGCCCGCCCGGTCATCGGGAATGGGGAGGACATACTGCGGCTCCAGCGACTCCTGGTGGACGCCGAGTTGGCCGGTCCCGCGGAAGTCGACGAGGACGTGCTCCTCGGTCTGCGACAGGACCTCCCCGACACCGTAGAAGGTCGGGGCCGGGCCGTAGTAGACGAGTTCGCCGCGACGCACCGCCGAGGCCCGCGCGCGCCGGTAGTACGGCGGCACCACGGGCAGCAGCTCCAGCCGGTACGGCGGGCGCGGGTTGGGGAAGGCGGCGGTGGATGAGGCGGGCATCGGGCCAGGGAGCGGTCTCTCCGAACTGTCGGCGACCGCCCGTAGTATAGCGGTGCCCCGCCGGGGTCCCCTCTCCTCTCCCGTCTCCATGGTCTACGACCGCCGCATCCTCGACCGCCAGGTCGGCCGGAACGCCCAGCTCTTTGCCGAGGCCACCGGCGCGCTGCCCTCCGCCGAAGAACGCTTCCCCTACGTCCGCATCCTGGTGTCGCTCATCGAGAACGCGCACCCGGAGTGGAGCCAGGCGCCGCAGAAAGCCGAGCAGGTCGCCGAGCTGGCCGTGGCCCTCAGCAACCGGACGCTTGACGCGAGTGAGGTCGCGGACGTCGTCCGCGTCCGCGACGAGGAGCGTGGCCTCGGCACGACCTAGCGGGCGCCAGCCCTCGCCGCCTCGGAACCGAGGCGGAGGCCCTCGCGGCTAGCGGACGCGGCCGGGGTTGGCCTTGATGAACGCGGCCCAGTCCTTGGGCGCCCCACTGGCGGGGCCCGTCGTCGCGCGGCGGGCGTGGCAGAGGGCGACGGCGAGGGCGTCGCTGGCGTCGAGCGCGCCGGAGTCCTCCAGGCGGAGGATCGCGCGGACCATGAAGGCGACCTGCTCCTTCGCCGCGCGGCCCTTGCCCGTCACGGCCTTCTTCACCTCGGCCGGCGCGTACTGCGCGACCGGGATCTCGCGGTGCATCGCCGCCAGCATCACCGTCGCCTCCACGCGAACCAGCTTCCGCATCGACTGGACGTTCTGGCCGAGGAACGGGACCTCGACGGCCGCCTCGTCGGGCATGTGCTCGTCGGCCAGCTCGAGGATGCGGTCGTAGATCCGCTGCAGCCGGAGCGTGTGGTCCATCGACTCCGGCAGGTCGATGGTGCCGAAGTCGAGCGCGCGCTCGCGGTTGCCCTCGACCTCGACCACGCCGAAGCCGGCGGTCCGCGTGCCGGGGTCGATGCCGAGGACGATCATGGTGGGGCGGGATGGAGATGAGGGATAGAGGGAGGAGGCGCCCCGTATGGCCCCTCCCGGATCCCTTATCCCTCCACTGCGGCGAGCGTTTCCTCGTCCATCTCCAGCGTGGAGAAGACGGCCTGGACGTCCTGGTGGTCGTCGAGTTGGTCGAGGAGGCGGAGGACCTTGGCCGCCTGGTCGGGCTCGAGCTTGGTCGTCGTCGTGGGAAGCTGTCGGAGGTCGGCCTCGTCGGCCTCGATGCCGGCGTCGGCCAGGGCGGCCTGGACGTCGCCGAAGGCCTCGGCCGGCGCCTCGACCGTGAAGTGGTCGCCCTCGCGACGGAGGTCCTCGGCACCCGCGTCGGCGACGAGGAGGAACAGGTCGTCTTCGGTGAGGCCGGCGGCCGGGATCTCGAACACGGCCTTCTGATCGAACAGGAACGCGACGGAGCCCGACGTGCCGAGGTTGCCTCCAGCCTTCGAGAAGAGGCTCCGGAGGTCGGCGACGGTCCGGTTCGTGTTGTCCGTCAGGACGTCGACGTAGATGGCGATCCCGTTGGGCCCGTAGCCCTCGTAGGCGAGCTCCTCGTAGTCGGCCCCCTCGATCTCGCCGGTGCCCCGCTTGATGGCCCGCTCGATGTTGTCCTTCGGCATGTTCTCCGCCTTCGCCTTGTCGACGGCGAGCGCGAGCGGCGCGTTGAGGGCGGGGTCGCCAACGCCCCCGCGGGCGGCGACCATGATGTCACGCGTGATCCGGGCCCACACCTTCGAGCGCTTCGCGTCGGCGGCGCCCTTCTTCCGCTTGATCTTCGACCATTTGTTGTGACCGGCCATCGCTGAATCCTGGGCTGGTTGTCTGTGTGCCCAAGATAGCCTGGCCCGCGATACGCTCCGGCCGCATCCAATCCAGACCGCCGGAATCCCCGACGAATCGCGCCTACCACACGGCGACCAAGACGGTCGGCATCGGGGCGGTCGGCGCGGTGACGACCTGGACAAAGCCGGCGGCCATGAACGCGGTCACGGCGGCGAGGCAGAGGAGAACGGGCTTGAGAGCACGCATGACGGTCAGATCGGAGATGTCTTCCCCTGAGAGAGACCTATGCCGTTCCCGACGGAGTCGCAATACGACGCCCGAAGCGGAACGCCAACGGCTCCTAGCCGGGCTCTAAACATCTGCTGTCTCGCCCCGGGACCCCCTACCTCGCCACAACCTCCAGCGTCTCAAGGACTTCGTCGCCGTCGACGAGGTACAGCTCGCGGCGCGTCGCGACGGCCACGCACGCGTGGTTCGGCACGACGAACACCGGGTCGCCGACGTCCCAGATCGAGCCTCCGGGCGTATCGACCCAGCCGTGCTCCTCGCTCAGCGCCTCGACCACGGCGTGCGGGTGCGCGATCATGGTGCGCGGGCTGTACAGGACGGTCCCGTACGTGTCGAGCCCCGGCCGCCGGTCCGACGTCAGGATCTTCTTGCCGGCGTCCGTGATGATCCGCTCGGTCCCATCGTCGAACCGTTTTCTGGAGAGCGCCGTGGCGACGCAGACGAGCGCGCAGTCCTGGAGCCGCGCCGCGCCCAGCGCGACCTGCATCGCGTCGAAGAAGACGTACGTGCCCGGGCGGATCTCGGTGATGCGGAGCCCGCCGACCTCCCGGTTCGTGAACGCCGTCACGCCGGGCGTCGAGCCGATGGAGAGCTCGGCCGTCGCCGCGTCGAGGTGGCCCGCCTCGGTGAGCCGCCCGGCGACTCCCAGGACCCGGTCGCGCTCCTCGTCCATCACGCGATGGCGAAGGTCGTCGACGGACTCACCGCCGGTGCCCGGTCCGTAGGCGTGGCCGCCGTGCGAGAGGAGCCCGACCAGCCGGAGCCCCTCGGCCCCGTTCACGAACGCGGCCAGCTCCGCGAGCGCGCCGAGGTCGTCCCACTCGACGCCGCAGCGGCCGTAGCCGGTGTCGACCTCGATCAGGACCTCGGCCGTCTGCCCCGCCGCCGTGAAGGTCGCCGACGCCCGGTTCGCACCCTCGACCGAGTCGACCGTGAACGACACGCGCGTGCCGCCGTCGGCGAGCGCCCCCAGTCGCTCCAGCTTCGTCGGCCCGACGACGGGCGTCGCCAGCCGAATGTCGTCGAAGCCGGCCTCGGCAAACGCCTCGGCCTCCTCGACCGTCGCGCAGGTGATCCCGCGCGCCCCACGCTCGGCCTGCATCCGCGCGATCGCGGGCGACTTGTGCGTCTTGACGTGCGGCCGGAGCGCGACGCCCTGGGCCTCCGCCCGCGCCTGCATGGCGTCGAGGTTGGCGTGGAGCCGGGCGTGGTCGACGAGGAGGGCGGGCGTGGGGAGGTCGGAAACGAGCACGCGGTCGGGGGCTGGGGGCTCTCCCCTACCCTCCGACCGCGTGGTCAGATCCTGCCGAGTACGGCCTCAGCCCTTGACGAACCGGATCGTGGCCGGGTAGCGGTACCACTCGCCCGCGTTCGCCTTTGTCGCGCCGATGGCCGTCCCGACGAGCCACCAGATGCCGACCACGAAGATCAGCGCGAACCCGACCAGGACGAACATCAGGATGACCGAGGCGATGGACGCCAGAACGATCGTGAGCTGGAAGTTCAGCGCCTCGCGCGCCTGATCCTCGATGTACGCCGACTCGTCGCGCTTGAGGATGTAGACGAGGAACGGCCCGAGGAGGCTACCGAACGGGAACGCGAGGCCGGCGTAGCCTGCGAGGTGAGCGAGCATGGCCATCGAGCGCTCTTTCGAGTCGGGCTCGTAGCCGTCGAGGTCGACGTCCATCAGCGGGTCGTCGAAGTCGGAATCGTAGGGGCCGGTGTGGGGGATCGTGCTAGGCATAGCGGGCCTCGGTGTGCGGTTGGCCTCCCTACGGACGGCGCGCGGCCGGGGTTACGTCACCGATCGTCACGATTCACCGGAAGGCGCCGACCGTACCGGGCGGTCGTCGCCCGCACGATACGGCACGGCCCGTGCCCACCGCCGGGCCCTTCGTCGGCTCCGGGGTCCCCGCCTCGACGCCGAGGCGGGCGGGGCTACATCTGCTCTGGCGCGGTGACCCCGAGGATCGTCAGCCCGTTCTTGAGGACCGTCCGCGTGGCGCGGGCCAGCTTCAGGCGGGCCGTCGCGAGCTCGGTCTCCTCGCCGACGATCCGGCAGTCGCGGTAGAACGCGTTGAACGCCGTCGCCACGTCGCGGAGGAACGTCGCCAGCTTGTGCGGCGCGCGGGCGTCGGCCGCCGTGCGGACCTCGTCGGGGAACTGGAGGAGCGTCTTGACCAGGGCCTCCTCGCTCTCGTGACTGAGCACACTCAGGTCGGCGTCGCCCGAGGCGTCGAGGCCGGTCTCCTCGGCCTTCCGCTCGATCGACGCGATCCGAGCGTGGGCGTACTGGAGGTAGAACACGGGGTTCTTCTCGCTCGCCTCCTTGGCCAGGTCGAGGTCGAACTCGAGGTGCGTGCCGGGCGCGCGCATGAGGAAGAAGAACCGCGTGACGTCCTCGCCGACCTCGCTCATGAGGTCGTCGAGCGTCTCGTAGGTCGCCTTCCGCGTGCTCATCTTGACCGGCTGCCCGCCGCGGACGAGCGTGACGAACTGGTACACGACGACTTCGATGGCGTCGGCGTCGCCGCCGAGCGCGGTCACGCCGCGGAGCACGTCGGGGTACGTCGCGATGTGGTCGGCGCCGAACACGTCGAGCACGAGGTCGGCGCGGCTGAGCTTGTCGAGGTGGTAGGCGATGTCGGGCAGCCGGTACGTCGGCTCACCGGACGACTTGACGAGGACCGTGTCCTTGCCCTCCTCGTCGCCGTCGCGCGAGTCAGTCTTCCCGAGCGCGGACGTCCTGAACCACACGGCGCCGTCTTCCTCGTAGGCGAGGTCGTTGGCTTTGAGCGTCTCGACGACGTCCCAGACGGGCGCCGGGTCGCCCTCGTACAGAGTGCGCTCGTTGAACGTCGAGTCCATCTCGACGCCGAGCCGTTTGAGCGTCGCCATGATCTCGGCGAACACGGCCTGCTCGGCGGCCTCCTTGAACGGCGCCTCGTCGGGCGCGTCGAGAAGCGCGTCGCCGTGCGCGTCGGCCAGGGCCTGCGCCACGTCGGTGATGTACTCGCCGCGGTAGCCGTCGTCGGGGAACGAGGCCGGCACCTCCAGGCCGTCCTCCAGCGTCTTCGTCGGCCCGCCCGGTCGGACGACGGCCTCGTAGCGAGCGCGGACGCTCTGCCCGAGCACCCGCATCTGGCGGCCGGCGTCGTTGAAGTAGTACTCGCGCGTGACCTTATAGCCCGTCCAGTCGAGCAGGTTGGCGATGGTGTCGCCGAGGACGGCGTTTCGCCCGTGGCCGACCGTCAGCGGGCCGGTGGGGTTGGCCGAGACGTACTCGACGATGGCCGTCTCGCCGTCGTGGTCCGCGACCCGGCCGTAGTCGGCGCCCTGCTCCAACAACTCCGCCAGCCCGGCGGTAAGGTGGGCGCTCGCGAACCGGACGTTCAAAAAGCCCGGCCCGGCGACCTCGACGGCCGCGACGCGCGTGGGGTCGACCTCGATCCGCTCGGCGACGCCCTCGGCGATGGCGCGCGGGCTCCGGCGGAGCGGGCGCGCGAGTTGGAGCGCCACGTTCGTGGCGAGGTCCCCGTGAGACGGGTCGTTCGGCGTCTGGAACTCGACCTCGACCGCCTCGGCGTCGAAGTCGTCGGGGAGATCGGGGAGCGCCGCGAGGGCGGCGCGGACGGCGGCGGCGAGCGTGTCCTCCATGAGGAGTCGGTCGGGATGCGGACCGCCAAGCTACCCCGGGCGTACGCCCGCCCCCGGAGCCTCGCCCGCTGTTCACACATGCGCCTCGCCTCTCTCGTCGCCCTGCTCGCCGGCCTGACCGTCCTCGCGGCCTGCGGCCCCGACCCCGCGCCCGACGCTCCCGAGGCGGGCCCGCTCGAGTCTCCCGCCCCGCCGAGCCCGACGTCTGGCCCGTCGCTCACCGTCGCCGTCGACTCGCTCCTCCGTGACGAGCCCGACCTCAACTACCGCGTCGCCATCGGCTACCCGCAGATCCGCGGGACCTCCGGCGAGCCGATGGCACCGGCGCTCCAGGCCGTCAACGCCGCCATCCGCGACACCGTCGAAGCGCTCGCCGACGACTTCCGGCCCGAGGCCCCACCGCCGGGCGCCGACGCACCGCACTATCCCGTCGAGGTCGATGGGGGCACGCCGCGCTCGTGGATCTCGGACGACGCGTTCAGCGCGCTCGTCGAGGTCTACGCCTACACCGGCGGCGCCCACGGCAACACGTACTTCCTGCCCCTCACCTTCGACCTCACGACCGGCGAGGCCGTCCGCCCCGCCGACCTCTTCGCCGAGGGCACGCCGTGGGCCGACACGCTCGCGGCGCACACCGAGCGCGGCGTCCTGCGCTGGCTCGGCGACCGCGGCGCGCTCTTCGCCGAGGGCCTCGACCCCATCCGCGAGGGCCGCGTCGACCTCACGCTCGACCCCGACTCTCTCGTAGTCCACGTCCCGCCGTATCAACTCTCGGCCTACGCCGCCGGCTCGTTCCACGTCGGCGTGCCGCTGTCGGCGGTCGCGCCGTTCGCGCGGCCGGGCAGCGTGCTGGCGCGCCTGACCGACGGCCCGGCGGTTCAGGCGACCGACCCGTCAACGAGCCGTACCCTCAGAGGCGACTAGTGGCGCCCGGCTCGGCGGGGGCCCCAGAGTCGACAGCCCTCGCCGCCATGGTTCGCCCGCTCCTCCTCGCCGCCCTGCTGGCCGCCTCCGCCAGCGCCCAGGTCGCGCCCGACCGCGACGTCCGGCTCGACGGCCAGTCGATCGTCGGCCGCTGGCACGCCGTCGAGGTCGTCGACGACGCCGACGCTACGGCCGATCTCCGCCGTGGGCTCCTCTCGACGACGCTCGTCGTCAACCCGACGGGCCACGTGATCCTCCGGGGGACGGACCGTCGGGAGGGCCGCGGCGCGCCGTCGGCGTTCTCGGGCCGGATAGAGGGCGACCGCCTCCGCCTCGGCGGCTTGCCGGGCGAGGCCGAGGTAGCCGTCTACGGCTGGCGGCTCCACCTCGTCGACCCCCGCGGCCGCCGGACCGTCTTCGAGCGCGAGCGCTGAGGGGGAAGCGGGAACCGGGGCGTGGGAACCGGCAAACCCGATTGCCGGACGATCTGCCGGTTCCTCTTTCCCTGGTTCCCACGTCCCAGCGGCGAAGCCGCTACGAGTACACCGCGAACTGGTCGCGCTTGGCGTGGAGGTTCAGCGCGATGGCCAGCATCGCCGTGTTCGCCAGCAGCGCCGAGCCGCCGTACGAGATGAACGGCAACGGGATGCCGATGACCGGCATGAGCCCGATCGTCATCCCGACGTTGATCAGGATGTGGACGAGGAAGATCCCCGTCATCCCGGCGATGAACAATCGTGGCAGGGCGAAGCCGGCCTGCACTCCCAGCCCCGCCATGCGGATCAGGAGGAACGCGAACACGAGGAGCACGGCCATCGAGCCGAGGAACCCGAACTCCTCGCCGATCACGCAATAGATGAAGTCGGTCGAATTCTCCGGGATGTAGGCCAGCTGCGTCTGCGTCCCGTTCGTGAACCCCTTGCCGAAGAGTCCGCCTGAACCGATCGCGGCCTTGGCCTGGATCACGTGGAAGCCGGCCCCGTAGCGGAACGCCTCCGGGTCGTCGAACGCCACGAGGCGGTCGACCTGGTGCGGCTCGAGCACGCGGAACAGCCCGAACCACGCCGCGATCGCGATCGCCCCGACGCCGACGAGCATCAGCGCCGACATGGCCTTCGAGCGCGTCCAGAGGAGCATCCCGACGGTCGCGAGGCCCACGAAGATGGCCGCGTAGGCCGGGCTCACGATCACGAGGTAGACGGCCGCCGCCGCGCCGCCCGCCAGCGCCATCCACGGGAGCGGGACGGCCCCGCTCCAGAACATCATGATGGGGATGAGCGCCAGGAAGACGAGGCCCGTCCCGGTGTCGTTCTGCATCACCACGAGGACCGCCGGGATCAGGATCAGCAGGGCGGCCCCGACGAGGTAGGGCACGCTCCCCCGGCGGGCCTCCTTCCGCGACAGGAGCGCCGTCACGGCGAGGACGGTCCCCACCTTCGCGATCTCGGCCACCTGCAGCCCGACGGGCCCGATGTACAGCCAGCTCTTGGCGCCGTTCACCTCGCGGCCGAACGCGAGCGCGGCCCCGAGCAGCCCGAGGCAGACCACGTAGGCCACGGGCGCCGCCTTGACGATGAACCGCGCCGGCAGCAGCAGGATGATCCCCAACACCGCCGCCGAGATGCCGAACCACTGGAGTTGGCGGTTGAAGTTCTGCTGGACCGACTCGAGCAAGAACTCCCGCGCGGGCCCGTGCGTCGCGCTGTAGATCGCCGTCAGCCCGATACCGACCAGGGCCACCCACAGCAGGATGCTGACCCAGTCGAGGTTCTTGTACCAGGGACGCATAGGGAGTTCGGAGTTGAGAGTTGGGAGATCAGCGTTCGGGCAAGCGGGGTGACGACTCGGAACCCCGACCCCCGAACCTTGAACTCGCTAGATGCGGCCGACGGAGCGCTGGGCGCGGACGAACGGGATGAGCGCGTTGCGCTGCGGCGAGACGATCTGGCCGCGGAAGTACTGCTCGATCATGAGGGACGCGATCGGCGCCGCGGTCGTCGACCCGAACCCGGCGTTCTCGACGATCACGCCGACCGCCACCTGGGGGTCGTCGACGGGCGCGTAGGCGATGAACACGGCGTGGTCCTTGCCGCGCGGGTTCTCGGCCGTGCCCGTCTTGCCGGCGACGGTGATCTCGGGGAACTCGCCGGCCGCCGGGATCTGCGCCCGCCGCGCCGTGCCGTTCGCGACCACGGCCTCCATCCCCTCGCGGACGACCTGGAAGTTCCGCGGCTCGATCGGGATCTGCTGCGGGCGGCGGCGGGCCGGCGTCGTCGTGACGCCCGTCTCGGGGTTGGTCTGCTGCATCACGAGGTGCGGCGTCACGAGCGTCCCGCCGTTCCCGATGGCGGCCGTGTAGCGGGCGAGTTGGAGCGGGCTCGTGCCCATGTTGCCCTGCCCGATTCCGAGGTTGACGGTGTAGCCGGGGCCCCAACCGGCCGGGAAAACGCGGTCGTAATACGACGAGTCCGGGATGAGGCCCGTCCCCTGGTTGGGGATGTCGATGGGCGCGAGCTGGCCGAAGCCGAACCGGTGGGCCCACTCGCCCCACATGTCGAGGTTCATCCGGATGCCCTCGGGGTGGGCCTCGTTGACGAACGTGTCGTTCATCAGCCGGAAGAAGAACGTGTTGCAGGACACGCGGATGGCGTCGCGGACGGCGATGTTGCCGTGGCTCCCGCCGTGGCACCGGTAGAGCCGGCCGAGGACGTAGCCGCCGCCGCAGTAGAGCGTCGTGTTCTCGTCGATCATCCCTTCCTGGAGCGCGACGGCGGCCATGAACGGCTTCCACGTCGAGCCCGGCGGGAGCGCCGTCTGGGTCGCCCGGTTGAAGTCGGGCTGCTCGGGGTTGCGGTAGAGGAAGTCGACCTCGGCCTGGGTGAACCCGTCGCGATAGATCGAGAGGTCGAAGTCGGGCGCCGAGACCATCGAGATGACCCCGCCCGTCTTGGCGTCCAGCATCACGGCCCCGCCGCGCTTGTTGACGAACAGGCTCTCGGCGAGGGCCTGGACGCGGGCGTCGACGGCGAGCGTGAGGGCGAAGCCCGATTCGGGCTCGACGTCCTGCTCGCCGCCCTCGTACGCCTCGACCTCCATGCCGTGGACGTTCTTGAGCACGAACTCGCGCCCGACGCGCCCGCGCAGGACCGGCTCGTACTCGGCCTCGATGCCGGACTTGCCGATCCGGTCGCCGAGGCGGTAGCCCTGTTCGCGCATGGCGTCGAGTTCGTCGGAGTTGATCTCGTTGACGAACCCGAGCGCGTGCGTGAGCCGGGCGTCGCCGTGGTAGCGCCGCTGCTGGTCCTCGCGGAAGTTGATCCCCCGGAGGCGGTACTGGTTCTCCTGCAGCCGGGCGAACG
Source organism: Rubrivirga marina (assembly GCF_002283365.1). NCBI lineage: Bacteria > Pseudomonadati > Rhodothermota > Rhodothermia > Rhodothermales > Rubricoccaceae > Rubrivirga > Rubrivirga marina. The sequence continues at coordinate 4,530,329 of NZ_MQWD01000001.1, forward strand.
TCCAGAACGGGACGTTCTCGAGGAGCACGTCCTCCTGGTACGCCGAGCGCTCGGTGATCTCCGCGTAGCGGGCTTCGAGCTCCTCCAGGGGCCGCCCGGCCAGCTCGGCCACGAGCGGAAGGTCGGCCTCGTCGAAGTAGCGCGGCGCGACGGTCACGCTCACGGTCGTCTCGTTGTCGACGAGAAGGATCCCGTTCCGGTCGAAGATGTAGCCGCGGGCGGGCCGGACGATCTTGGTCTCGATCGCGTTGCCCTCCGCCTCGGTCGCGTACTGCTCCCGGTCGACGATCTGCATCTGCACCAGCCGCGCCCCCAGGAACGCGACGAGCCCGAGAACGAGGACGCTGAAGACGCGGTAGCGGAGGCGCGCGTCGTCGCGGGCGGTCTGGGCGAGTACGGTGGGCATGGGGCGTCCGGGGGCGGAGGGCCGAGGGCGATTCGGAGGGCCCTGGGTCGGGGAGCGTACGAACGCCGGCCCGCGCCGGTTCGTGCAGTCCACGGGGTTCTTCGCGGGCCCTCCGGATGTCACGGGCGCCCTTCCGACGTGCCTCCACCGGGGGCTCGGGAATCGCCCCAGCGCGCCCCCAGCGCCGGATCCGAAGAACACGACCGGCGCCGGGGGGTATGCCCACGCCCGGCCCGAGGCGGACCCGCCCGGCCCGGGCTCCGGCGTGGGGCCATCCGCCGTGCCCCCCGTGACGCCGACCGGTCCTGGCCCGGCCACTCCCTCCCGCCCCGCTCTGCCATGCGCTCCCGCTCCCTCCCGGCCCTGCTGGTCGCCGCGTTCCTGTTCGCGCTCGTGCCCGAGGCCCAGGCCCAGTACTTCGGCCGCAACAAGGTCCGGTACGACGACTTCGACTTCCGCATCCTCGAGACCGAGCACTTCGACCTCTACTACTACGAGGGGATGGAGCAGGCCTCGCGCGACGTGGCCCGGATGGCCGAGCGGTGGTACGACCGGCTCTCCTCGATCCTCGGCCACGAGTTCGACGAACGGAAGTCGATCATCCTCTACGCCGACGACGCTGACTTCCGTCAGACGAACATCGCCAACATCGGCGAGGGCACGCAGGGCGTGACGGAGGGGGCCCGCCAGCGCGTCGTGCTCCCCATGGCCGGGACCTACGCCGAGACCGACCACGTGCTCGGCCACGAGCTCGTCCACCAGTTCCAGTACGACATCTCGCAGCGGAGCGGCCGGTTCGCCCAGTTCATCCGCCTCCCCCTCTTCGTCATCGAGGGGATGGCCGAGTACTACTCGGTCGGGCGGGAGGACGCGCTCACGGCCATGTGGATGCGCGACGCCGTCCTCCGCGACGACTTCCCGACCCTCGACGACCTCCAGCGCTCCGGCGCTTACAACGAGTACCAGTACGGCCAGCCGTTCTGGGCCTACCTCGCCGGCACCTACGGCGACCAGGCCGGCGTCCAGTTTTTCCGCACGGCGCTCGACATGCCGCTCGACTCGGCCGTCGTCGCCGTGACCGGCCTCTCCCCCGACGACTTCTCGGCCCGCTGGCGGGTCGCGCTCGAGGACCAGCTCGCGCCGCCGGCCGCCGGCCGCTCCGTGCCCGGCCCCGACCGGACCGACGAGGAGCTCGAGGCCATCGCCAAGGACCGGCGCGAGCGCGCCGAGGCCATCGCCGAGGGCGACCGCCCCGACCGGCCCCGCTTCCTCGCCTACCCCGACTCGCTCCCCCGTCTCACTGCGCAGCGCCTCCTGGCGCGAGAACGTGAGACCGGCACCATCAACATCGCGCCCCAGCTCTCGCCCGACGGCCGCTACGTGGCCTACCTCAGTGAGCTCGACCTGTTCGGCATCGACCTGTTCTTGGCCGACGCCGAGACGGGCGAGGTCCTGACCAAGCTCGAGAGCGCGACGACCGACCCACACCTTGACGCGCTCCGCTTTATCGAGAGCGCGGGCACGTGGAGCCCCGACGGGACGCAGTTCGCCTACGTCGTGTTCGCGGGCGGCGACAACGAGATCGCCCTCCTCGACGTCGACCGACGCGACGTCGTCCGCCGCCTCGCCGTCGAGGGGATCGGGGCCATCAAGGACCCGGCGTGGAGCCCGGACGGGACGCGCATCGCGTTCGCCGGCGTCCGCGGGGGGATCACCGACCTCTACGTCGTCGAGCTCGCCACGGGCGAGGTGACCCAGCTGACGAACGACCGGTTCGCCGACCTCCAGCCGGCCTGGAGCCCGGACGGCACCCAGATCGCGTTCTCGACCGACCGTGGGGCCGGGACGGACTTCGTCCGCCTCACGTTCTCGCCGATGCAGCTCGCGCTGTACGACGTCGCGGACGGGACGATCGAGACGCTCGGCGTGTTCTCGGGCGTCAAGCACATCAACCCGGCGTGGGCGCCGGACGGCGAGAGCCTCTACTTCATCTCCGACCGGGGCGGGTTCAACGACGTCTACCGCCTCGACGTCGCCACGGGCGAGGCCTACCAGGTGACGAACCTCGCGACGGGCGTCTCGGGCATCGCCGACCTCTCGCCGGCGCTGTCCGTCGCCGAGCAGACCGGCAACCTGGCGTACTCCGTGTTCGAGGGCCAGCGCTACTCGGTCTACCGCACCGAGGCGGCGGATGCAGTCGGCACCCCGGTCGGCGGGACGGCCTCGAACGCCGCGGCCATCCTCCCGCCGGAGGACGCCTACGCCCGGTCCGTCGTCCAGAACTACATCGCCGACGCGACCGGCGGGCTCCCCGAGGCGACCACCTTCCCGACGCGCGGGTACAGCCCAAAGCTCTCGCTCGACTACATCAGCCAGCCCCAGGTCGGCGTGGGCACCGACCCGTACTACAACTCGGGCTTCGGCATCTCGGGCGGCATCTCGTTCCTGTTCTCGGACCAGCTCTCGGACAACGTCCTCGGCCTCGCCGTCGCCGCGCAGGGGACGTTCAAGGACATCGGCGGGCAGGCGCTCTACCTCAACCGCGGCAAGCGGCTGACCTACGGCGCCATCGCCGGCCACATCCCGTACCTCCAGGTGTTCTACGACCGGCCGCCGCTCGAGGAGCCGGACGAGGTGGACCTCATCGGGTTCACGCGCTACTACTACCGGACGTACGTGACGCAGGCCTCCGGGCTCGCGTCGTACCCGCTCAACCAGAGCCAGCGGTTCGAGGCCGAGCTCGGGTACCGCCGCCTCGGCTACGACGTCGAGTACGACGCGTACTACCAGACCGGCTCCGGCTGCTGCGGCATCGAGCGGCGCGAGCTCGACTCGTTCTCGATCGACCCGCTCCACCTCGGGCAGGGCGGCGTCGCCTACGTCGGCGACACGTCGCTCTTCGGGTTCACCTCGCCCATCCGCGGCTCGCGCTACCGCCTCGGCGCCGACCTCACGGCGGGCTCGCTGGTCTTCGGCTCGGTCACGGCCGACGCCCGGACGTACGTCTTTACGCGCCCGCCGGGGTTCCCGCGCCGTACGCCGGTCACGCTGGCCGCCCGCCTCCTCCACTTCGGCCGCTACGGCGCCGACGCCGAGTCCGGCCGGCTCACGCCGATCCTCCTCGGCAACCCGCAACTCGTCCGCGGCTACAACCCGCGCTCGTTCGACTCGAACGAGACGTTCGGCGCGTTCGTCGACCGGATCTACGGCAGCCGCCTCGCGGTCGCCTCGATCGAGGCCCGGCTCCCGCTCCTCGGCGTCCCCCAGCTCGGGCTGATCAACTTCCCGTACCTCCCGACGGAGCTCGTCTTCTTCGGCGACGCCGGGTTCGCGTGGGGCGAGGCCCCCTACTTCGGGATCTCCGGCCCGCCGGTCGGCGGCGAGGACCTAGTCTGCGACGTCGAGGTCACGTGCTACGGCTCGACGTTCGGCGACCAGAAGCCGATCTTCTCGGCCGGCGTCTCGGCCCGCGTGAACCTGCTCGGGGCCATCATCGTCGAGCCGTACTACGCCCTGCCGTTCTCGCGCTGGGAGGTCGAGGGCGACGTGTCGCCGGGCCGCGGCGTGTTCGGCGTCAACCTCTCGCCGGGCTGGTAACGGGTGAAGAGTGACGAGCGAGGGGGGAACGGCGCGCGTTCGTCCCCCCTCTCTCTGTAGCCTCCCCGCATGTACCGCCTCCTCCGCCCGCTCCTGTTCCGCCTCGACGCCGAGGCCGCGCACGGGCTGGGCGTCCAGGCCGCCCGCCTCGGGCAGACGTTCGGCGGGGTCACGCGGGCCCTCTTCCCGCGAGCCGACGAGCGACTCGCGCAGACGGCGTGGGGCCTCCGGTTCGCCTCGCCGGTCGGGCTGGCCGCCGGGTTCGACAAGAACGCCGCGCTCGTCCCCTTCTGGGCCGACCTCGGCCTCGGGTTTGCCGAGGTCGGCTCGGTCAGCGCCCAGCCCTCGGCCGGCAACCCGAAGCCACGCGCGTTCCGGTTGCCCGCCGACCGCGCGCTCGTCAACCGGATGGGGCTCAACAACGACGGCGCGGAGGCGGTCGCCGAGCGCCTCGCCCACACGGAGCGGCCCGAGGGGTTCGTCCTCGGCGTCAACGTGGCGAAGACGCACAGCCCCGACATCCTCGGCGAGGCCGGCGTCGATGACTTCCGCCAGTCGGTCCGCGCCCTCCTCCCCCATGCGGACTACCTCGCGCTCAACGTGTCGTGCCCGAACACGGCCGAGGGCAAGACCTTCGAGACGCCCGAGGCCCTCGACGCGCTCCTCACGGCGGTGATGGCCGAGGTCCAGGCCGCGTCGGACGCGCCACCGACGCTCGTCAAGCTGTCGCCCCCCGCGACCGGCGGCGTCGACGCGGGCGCGGTCGACGAGCTGGTGCGGATCAGCCTCCACTACGGCGTCGCGGGGTTCATCGCTACGAACACGGCCTCCGACCGGACTGGCCTCACGACCGAGGCGAGCCGGCTGGAGGCGATCGGGCGCGGCGGTCTCAGCGGACGGCCGCTGGCGGACCGCGCGACGGCGCTCGTCCGCCACCTCTACGGGGTCACCGACGGGGCGGTCCCGCTCATCGGCGTCGGCGGCATCGACTCGGCCGAGGCGGCCTACGCGCGCATCCGGGCCGGCGCGACGCTGATCCAGGTCTACACCGGCCTCGTGTACGAGGGGCCGGGACTGATCGGGCGGATCCACCGTGGGCTCGTGCGCCTCCTCGACCGCGACGGCCTCGGCACGCTCGCCGAGGCGGTGGGGGCGGACGCCTAGAGGCCGGGAACGTCGACTGGCAGGCGACCCGTCGCCTCGATCCGGCCACGGAGGACGTCCGCGACGGCGGAGGCCGTGCGTGTCGTCTCGTCGTAGGCCACGACCACCCCCGCCTCGGGCGGCGCGAGGGCGGCGGCGTAGGGGCTGCCGAGGACGGCGACCACGACCGGCGTGCCCGTCTCGCGGATCGCCTCGACGGCGCGCTGCTGGGCCGACGTGAGCCGGGGCGGGAGGCGCATCCCCACGCGGAGGTGCATCGCGATGACGGCCACGTCCGCCTCGCGCGCGGCTGAGACGGCCGTGCTCTGCCCACCGCCGGACGACGACACGCGCGCGGCGCGGTCCGGCCCGAGGTCGCGCTCCAGCCGCGTCATCGGCCGGCCGGCGTCGAAGTTGCCCATCTGCACGAGCGCCACGCGCTGGCCGCGTCGGATCGGGAGCGGGCCGGAGCGGACGACCGTGACGGCGGCCCGCGTGAGCGCGTCGGCGAAGCGGGCACCCCTCACCTCGGTGAGCATCCGGTCGAGGCGGGCACGGTCGGGCGGCGGGGCCGTGTGGAGGCCGAGGCGGGCCTTCGCCCGGAGGATCCGTCGGGCGCTCTCGTCCACTCGGGCGCGCGGCAACTCGCCATTTTCGACGGCGTCCACCACATAGCGGATGGCCCGCCGCGGTGACGTCTCGTTGAGCACGACGTCGGCGCCGGCCTTGAGGGGCAGCACGGCCCGGTCGCGCGGCCCATAGCGGTCGCGGACGGCGGCCATGTTCATCGCGTCGGTCGTGACGATCCCGTCGTAGCCGAGGCTGTCGCGGAGCACGTCGGTGAGGGCGACGCGGCTGAACGTGGCGGGCGTGGCCGCATCGTCCAGCGCGCGGGCCCAGAGGTGCGTCGACATGACGAAGCCGGGCTCGGCGTCGAGCGCCACGCGGTACGGCGCGAGCTCCGTTTGCCAGAGGCTCCGCCAGTCGCCCGGGACGGCGGCGAAGGCCACGTGCGTGTCGGTGTCGGTGTTGCCGTGGCCGGGGAAGTGTTTGAGCGTGGCGAGGACGCCGTTCGCCTGCGCGCCGCGCACGTAGGCCGCCGCCAGCTCGCCGACACGCCGCGGGTCCTCCCCGAACGACCGCGTGTTGATGATCGGGTTGAGGGGGTTGTTGTTGACGTCGGCGACCGACGCGAACAGGACGTTGATGCCCTGCGCGCGGGCCTCCAGCGCCGTGACGGCCCCGCCCACCTCGGCGAGGTCGTCGCGGTCGGCGGCACCGTAGGCCATGGCCGCCGGGAGCTCCGTGAAGTTGGACCGCGCCGTCCCCACGCCCCACTCGTAGTCGGCCGAGAAGAAGAGCGGGACGTCGGCGCGACGGCTCAGGCGGTTCGTCACGGCGAGGACCTCGCGCGGCGGCGTCCGTCGGGACACGTGGAACCCGCCGATGCCCATCCGCGCCAGCCCGTCGGGGTCACGGACCGCGCCGAGCTCGACGATGAACAGCTGGGCGACGGTCTCCTCCAGCGACAGCTCCGCGAGGCGGGCGTCGGCCCACGCCTCGGCCTCGGCACGGGAGACGCCCCGCGGTGCCTCGAAGCCGGCGTACGGCGCCAGCAGCGAGTCGACGGCCGACCGGCGGCGGGCCTCCGCGAGTGAGTCGGCCGCGACGACGGCGAGGCTGTCGGCGCGGGCTTCCGCGGCGTCGGCCCGGTCGGTGGAGGCGTCGAGGCCGAGCGCCCCGGACACGCCGGCGATGAGCGCGGCGACGAGGGTGAGGGCGAGGCGCATGGGATGGGGGGACGACGAGGCCGGGTATCTTCGCCGGAGTCGGCGCCGCCGACGGCGGCCCGTGCGGGCCGGCCTCCGCCCAGCGATTTCGAATGATAGACCGCCTCCGAAGCGAGTGGCAAGGCCTCCGCGCCGCCGTCGCCGGCCTCTCCCCCAACGCCCGACGGGCCGCGGTCGTGCTCCTCACGGCCACGGTCCTCGTCCTGTTCCACCTCCAGGTGGGCAGCCGCCGCGTCTATCTCCGCCTCGACAACCCGCTCGGCTTCGCCGACGAGGCGTTCGGCGCGTGGGCGTGGTGGTTCGGGATGCAGGGCGTGCTCGGGTTCGTCGTGCCGGCGTTGATCCTGCTCGTCGGGTTCCGCTGGAGCCCACGCGAGGCCGGGCTCGGGCTGGGCGACTGGAAGCTGGCGAGTGCGCTCGCGCTCGGCTACCTCCCGCTCGTCCTCATCGGCACGTGGGTGCTCTCCGACGGGACGGCGTTTCAGGCGCAGTACCCGCACTTTTTCGGGGCCAAGGAGAGCTGGGGCGTGTTCCTGGCCTACGAGGCGCTCTTCCTGTTCTACTGGATCGGATGGGAGTACCTGTGGCGCGGGTTCGTCCTGTTCGGGACGGCGCCGGCGCTCGGGGCGCCGCTCGCGATCGTGGCACAGACGGTCCCGTTCGCGATCCTCCACGCGCAGAAGCCGCCGGCCGAGGCCTACCTCTCGATCCTGGGCGGGCTCGCGCTCGGCGCGCTCGTGTGGCGCTGCCGGAGCTTCTGGATCGCCGTCCCGATCCACGCCGCGCAGATGCTGGCGCTCGACTTTTTTGCGACGCTCCGCTTCCGGACCGGTGCCGACGGCGTCGGCCTCGGGGCGCTCATGGACGCACTGGGCGGTCTGGGGTGACTTGGGGCCAGGGACTGGGCGTCCTATCCTGCCCTCGATCCCACCTCGCCGTCATGCGCTTGCTCCTCCTCGTGTTGGCCGCCACCGCCAGCGCACAGCCCGCCCTCGTCGCCGAGGCCTCCGTCGACAAGGACGTCTACGAATACGGCGAGCCAATCGTCTTCCGCTACTCTCTCCTGAACGTGGGGACCGAGGAGACGGTGATCCTGACCTCGGGGTCGTGCCGGGCTGCATTCGCCTTCGAAGGCGTCCCGCTCGACGAAGCCTGCACGCTCGACTCGGTGTCGTCGGTGCTCAAACCCGACGGCGGCTACATCTGGGAGTGGACCCTCGACCCGGCCGATCTCGGACTCCCCGTCGCGGACGGGACGCAGACGATGACCGGATACATCGCCGGGTACTGCGGAGCCGAGGGGAAACCGTGTCCCGACAGCACCACGGTCTCCGTCTCGTTCGAGGCCCCAGCCTACCTCGGGGGCCGACTCTCCGTCCGGTACGAGGAGGCGAACGCAGACTCCGTCGCCGCGCTACGCACGGCCTACGACGGCGTCGTCGTCGATGAGTCCACACGCCCGGACGGGTCGCGCTCCGAAGAATGGCGGATCTCGGGCGTCCAACTCGACGAGGCCGCCGCCGCGCTCGACGCGAACGGCGCCGTTATCTCGGCGGAGGCCGTCCGCTGGGTCCCGACTTCTGAGCGATTCGAGGTGGCCACCGCTCCCCGGCCGACGAACGCTCTCCTTACGCCACCGACCCCGAACCCGACGTCGGACCTCGCCACCTTCAGCCTCCGCCTCCAAGCCACCGAGGCGGTCACGGTCGACGTCCTCGACGCGCTGGGGCGCCGGGTGGCCGTGCTCCACGACGGACCCCTCTTGAGCGGCGTCGACCACACCTTCGGGGTCGAGGGCGCCGCGCTGCCGGCCGGCGTCTACGTCGTCCGCGTCGTCGGCGAGACGGTTCGCCAGTCGCGGCGAGTGACCGTCGCCCGCTAGAGGCCGAGACGGACCGTCGCCATGTGCATCAGCGCCGAGCCGAACGGCTCGACGACGGCCGTGTAGTCGACGCGGAGGTCGAGCTCGCCGACGCGCTGCTCGATGCCGAACCCGGCCGAGGGGCGGAGCTCGCCGGCCTCGCCCGCGCCGATCCGGTCCAGCCCGAGCCGCGCGGCGAACCCGTCCGTCAGCCAGTATTCGCCGCCGACGCGCCCCTGCACGTCGGCGAGGGTGACTTCGAGGGTGGTGGTGGACTGCGACACGTCGGTCACGATCACGTCGACGCCGTCGAACCGGCGGGCCTCAGCGGGCTGGACGAACAGCTCGCCCTCGGCGGCGACGGTCAGGCGGGGGCGCCCCTCGCCACGGTCGCCGGCCGCGTAGGCCAGGCCGCCACGGACGCGCACGGGGAAGTAGTCGGTCGCCGAGGCCGAGGCCGACCCGGTCGAGCTCCACTCGTAGCGCGCGAAGAGGTCGTCGACCACGACGCCGGCCGAGACCCGGTCGGTGAGTTGGGCCGTCGTCCCGAGCGAGATGCCGATGGCAGTCGGCGCGCGCGTGCCCTCGAACAGCTGGTTGCGATAAAGCCGGAGGCCGACGCCGGCCGACACACGGCTCGAGAACTGGGTCCCGAACGCGGCGAAAAAGGCGTACTCGTCGGCCCGGAGCGTGCCGTCCTCGTTCTGGCCGCTCGTCGGGTAGCCGCTCGCGTCGCGCCCGTCGATGCCGTCGATGCCGCCGTGGATCACACCGCCGGCGAACCCGGAGGCCGGCTGGAGCGGCGCCGCCACCTGAACGCCCTCCCATGACCGGCCGAACGCCAGGCGCCCGGCCGTCAGCTCGACCCCCTGGGCCGCCGTGAACGGCGCGAGCGCCGGGTTGAGGTAGGGGCTCGCGTAGCCCGACCGGTCGGCGACCTGGGACGGGACGGCGAGCGACCGCGCGCCCATCCCCATGCGGAAGAACGCGCCCGGCGCCTGGGCCATCGCCGGCGCCGCGGCGAGGAGCAGCGCGAGCGCCCACCCCGCCCGCCTCGGCGCCGAAGCGGAGGACCGGGAGGCGGCCGACCGCCAACCGCCGACCGGCTTCTGCTCAGTTCCCCATTCCTGATGTCCCATTTCTCCCCTCATTGGATCACCAGGATGCGCCCCGAGAACCGCTCGCCCGCGGCCTCGACGGTGTAGATGTAGGCCCCGTTCGCCACGCGGAGGCCGCTGTCGGACTGGCCGTCCCAGAACACCTCGTTCGGCCCCGCCGGCCGGCCCGGCGCCTCGAGCGTCCGGACGAGGTTCATCCCGACATCGAAGATCCGGATCTGGACGTCGGACGACGACGCGAGGTCGAGGCGGACGCGGAGATCGCCGTTGCGGGGGTTGAACGGGTTGGGGTAGGCGTAGACGTCGACCGGCCGGGCGTCGTCGCCCTCGGCCTGCGGTTGGACGTTGGCGCGGAACAGCTCCCAGGTCTGGGCGCCGTCCGTGCTCCGGAGGAGGCCGTCGGGCGTGCCGACCCAGACCGCCTCGGGCGTCGTGGCGACGGCCCGCGTCGTCGGCCCGGAGAGCGGGAGGGGCCGGCCGTCGGGCTGGCGGAACGTGCGGACGACGCGCCACGTCGCGCCGTCGTCGTCCGAGACGTAGAGGCCGTCGCCGCTCGTCACGTAGGCACGGGCGTCGTCGAAGGCCAGGTCCTCCGCGACGACGCCGAGGAGGACCGTTTCGAAGATGGCGAAGCCGTCCTCATCGTCTCCCCTCCAGACCACGACACCGGGTTCTTCCTCGCCCTGCGTGAACGGGTTGCCGGAGCTCCGGCAGATGGCCCAGACCTCGTCGCGGCCGTCGGCGACGCGCCGCGTCTCGAGCGCGAACACCTGGTTGCCGGGCAGCGCCCCGCCCAGGATCGCGTCCGTGTAGCGGACCCACGCCAGGTCGTCGGCGCCTTCGAGGCGGACTGACCGGTTGAGCCCACCGTTCGTCCCGACCCACACCGTCCCGGCCTCGTCGACCACCACGGAGAGGGCGATGTAGTTCTCCGAGAACTGGGAGAACACCGGCTGGTCCTCGTCGCCGTCGACGAACCCGACGGGGATCCGGACGTCGGGGTTGTAGAGGAAGTCGTACTCGACGCGCGGGTCGAGGACGAAGAGCGAGTCCGGCGGGAGGACGACGCGCGTCCACGTGGCGCCGGCGTCGGTGCTGCGGCGGAGGCCGGCGAGGAGGTTGGCCGAGTAGATCGTGTCGGCGTCCGCCGTGAGCGCGACGTCGATGGGCGCGGCGCCCTGCGAGATCGTGGACGGGATGGCCGGGAGCGTCGAGACGCCGTAGGTCACGGTCGTGTCCCGGCTCTGGTCGAGCGGTGGGAAGCGGTAGACGTAGGACGCGCCGCGGTCGGTCGAGACGGCGAAGCCGGCGGCCGTCGCGGGCGGCGCGTCGGCGTCGGCCGTGACGTCGTTGAACCCGAGGCCGGCCACCACGACGCCGTCGCGGGCGTCGAGCGCGAACATGCGGGCGTCGATGGCCGTCGCGGGGTCGAAGGCGGCGGCGCGGCCGGGGATCGTGACCGTCCCGTTCGGGGCGACCTCGACCAGGATCGGGCCGGCGCGGAGCGTGCTGCCGTCGGCGTCGAGGACGGCCACGCCGTTGCGGGCGCCCGTCGGGAGGAGCGTGGCCGTGCCGGAGCCGGTCTCGACCGTCTGAGCCTGCCCGCCGGCGGCGACCGCCAGCAGGACGAGGGCGAGGAAGGCGCGCGTCATCGGACCGTGAAGGTGTAGAGCGCCGGCTCGCTCTCCGCCCCGTACTTGTCGACGGCCACGATCGCCAGCTCGTACGTCCCCGGCTCGAAGTCGGACGTGACCGTGACGCTCGCCGAGTACCGTCCGTCGTCGGCGGTCTGGTCGGCCGCGCCGCCCGCCGGGCCGTCGTCGAAGAGCCGGCCGATCGTGACGCCGCTCTCCGGGTCGACGGCGACGACCGCCGCGATGTTGGCCCGGCCGTCGGGGTCGGTGACCGTCGCGACGAGCGGGACCCGGGCCGTGTTCGTCCCGCTCGGACGCGAGACCGGGCTCGGCGTGTTGGCCGTGACCGACGGCGGGCCGAGGTTCGTCGCCACGAAGCGGAAGACGGCCGCCGCCTGGTCGCCGGCCCGCCCGTCGGCGCCCTCCGTCGCCACGCGGACGCTGTACTCGCCGATGGCCCCGCGTGGGAGGTCGAACGGCGCGTCGACACGGAAGTCGCCGGGCTGGACCTCCGCCTCGGTCTGGGTCACGAGGGAGTCGGTCTCGGCGTAGCGGACGAGGACGAGCATCCGGACCGTCCCCTCGCCACCGAGCGTGCCCGTCACGGCGAGCGGGACCGTCGCGGTCGGGGCGTCGGTATCGAGGGAGACGTCGACCGGCGAGACGTCGACCGTGCCGAGCGTCGGGCGGGCGACCTCGCTGGCGAATCCGGGCGCGGCGTCGCACCCCCAGAGGGCGACGGCGAGCAGGGCCACGGCGGGCCGAAGGGCTACGGGCATCAGGGAAGAAAGCGGCGGCGTAGCGGTCCGGCGGGTCGCGTGGGGGGCTGGTTGGGGGCGCGGAGCGCGAACCTAGCGACAGTTGAAGGGCGCGCGGCGCATCCTGGAGCGCAGGGCGGCGGATTCGCCCTTTCTGCGCCGCCCCCGCCTCGGCCCCGAGGCGGGCCTAGCCGACGAACTGGATCGGCTGGATCGAGAAGCAGAGGAAGAAGATCACGATGCAGAGGTAGGCCAGCGCCTTCCGCCTCGGCGTCAGCGGCTCCCGCACGAGCACGGGCGGGTGGTCGACGCGGATCACGAACAGGATCATCCCGACCCAGAACAGCCACCCGGTCCACCCCACCGACAGCGCCAGCCCGGGCACGACGACGACGAGGAACGCCGTCGCCGCGGTCAGGAACGCGACCGCCGACGCCGTCAGCAGCCACTCGCCCCGGAACAACCACGCGAGCGCGGCGGCGTAGATCAGGGCGACGGCGGCCCACAGCACGAGCGGCCCCGTCCCCGGCGCGAGGTCCGTCACCAGCCCGACGCCGCCGGACAGCAGGAGGACCATCGTCGTCACGCGCGCCACGATCTGGTGGACGCGGGGCCCCCACAGGGCGTAGACCACGTGCCCGCCGTCGAGCTGCCCGACGGGGAGCAGGTTGAGCGCCGTAAAGAAGAGGCCGAGCCAGCCCGCCAGCAGCACGGGGTAGTGCATGATCTCGTGGCCCGGCACGCGCGTCCAGCCGAGGCTCCCGAGCAGGTGGAACAGCGGCGTGTCGCCGAATACGAGCGCCGTCGAGTTCGGCTCCGGGACGAACTCCGGGAAGCGGCCGAACGAGCGGAGGTACGTCACCACGTCCTCGTGCCCGGCGACGCTGAAGAGGTAGTCGGGCCCGGGCAGCGTGAGGACGGCCACGAGCAGGACGAGGACGGCCGCCACGAACCCCGCGAGGGGGCCGGCCGCGCCGATGTCGAAGAGCTGGCGGGTGCGACGGAGCGGCTCCTTGATCCGGATGACGGCACCGAACGTGCCCAGCGTGCTCGGGAGCGGGACCGGGATGAAGTACGGGAGCGAGACGCGCGTCTGGCGCCACCGCGCCGCGAGGTAGTGCCCGAACTCGTGGACCGTCAGGAAGCCGAGGAACGGGACCGCGTACAGGAACCCGTCCTGCAGGAACGCCCGGCTCGTGAGGAGCGCCAGCAGCGCGCCGATCCCGTTGCCAGCGACCTCGACCACCGGGTCCCACCGCTCGCTCCGCCCCACGAGGAGGGCGCCGCACCACACAGACGAAAGGAACGTGGCGACGAACAGGCCGACGTGGAGCCCGACCCGGTCCTCATCGGGCGCGGACGGCGGCTCGTAGTCGGTGAGGACGCTCGGGGCGTCGGGCGGCTCGGCACCGCGGCTCGGGACGGCAGGGGGACGGGGCTCCACGGGTCGGGGCTGGGGGCGGCGGCGTACGCGGCGGCCCCGGGGGAGTTCAGTGAATCGACGGCGAGCGCGCCCCGCCCCCTCGCCGGCTCCGCCCGCCTCGGCGCCGCGCTCGACCGCAGGGACACCATGCACGGTGTCCCCACCGCGGACACATGCGGAGGCGGCCTCCCCTACCTCGATGCCGAGGTGGAGGAAGCTAGCGGAGGCCCACGACGCCGGCCTCGATCCGGTCGCAGGCCGTCATGAGCGTGTCGAGATCCGTGGCGTACGAGATCCGCACGCCGGCGTCATTGCCGAACGCCTCGCCCGGCACGAGGGCCACGTCGCGGGCCTCCAGGAGGTAGGTGCAGAAGTCGACGCTGCCGGCGATCTCGGCGCCGTCGGGCGTCTGGCGGCCGTAGAGCGCCGAGACGTCGGGAAACAGGTAGAACGCGCCTTCGGGCGTCGGGCACGTCACGCCGTCGATGGCGCGGAGCCGCTCCAGCACGGCGTCGCGCCGCTGGCGGAACGCGCCGACCATTTCCTCCAGCACCTCCGGCCCCATCTCGAAGGCCGCCAGCGAGGCGTACTGCGTGATCGACGACGGCCCGCTCGTGAGCTGGCTCTGGATCTTGGCGACGGCCCCGCTCCACCACGCCGGCGCGGCGAGGTAGCCCAGCCGCCAGCCCGTCATGGCGAATGCCTTCGAGAACCCGTTGACGGTGCACGTCCGCTCGGCCATCCCGTCGAGCGCAGCGAACGACGCGAAGTCGGCGTCGAAGAGCACGTGCTCGTAGATCTCGTCGGAGATGATGGCGACGTGCGGGTGCTCGCGGAGGACGGCGGCCAGCCCCTCGAGCTCGTCGGGCGTGTAGACGGCGCCGGTCGGGTTCGACGGGCTGTTGAGGATGAGCACGCGCGTCTGCTCCGTGATGGCGTCGGCCAGCTGGTCGGGCGTCAGCTTGTAGTCGGCCTCGGACGTGGCGAGGACCGAGACGGGCGTGGCGCCGGCGAGCCGGGCCATCTCGGGGTAGCTCACCCAATACGGCGCGGGGATCACGACCTCGTCGCCGGGCTGGCAGATCGCGAGGACCGCCTGCGCGACCGACTGCTTGGCCCCGTTCGAGCACACGACCTGGGCGGCCTGGACGTCGAGCCCGTTCTCGGTCTGGAGCTTCTTCGCAATCGCCTCGCGGAGCTCGGGGATGCCGGGGTTCGGCGTGTAGCTGAAGCGCTCGTCGCGGAGCGCCTGGTGCGCGGCCTCGACGATGGGCGCGGGCGTCGGGAAGTCGGGCTCGCCGGCCGAGAGGGCGATGACGTCGCGCCCCTCGCGACGGAGCGCGGCGGCCCGCCCCGAAATCGCGAGCGTGGCCGACGGCTGCATCGCGGCGACGCGCGGGCTGAGGGTGTCGAGAGCGGGGGCCGGGGTGGTCATGGCGACGCGGAGGGGACGCCGGAAGGTAGATCGGCCCGAACCGAGGGCGCGCGGCCCTCCCGGTGCGGAAGCGCTCCCGACGCCTAAAAAATCGAGGCCGCCGCCGAGCCACACTCTCCACTCCGCCCCCGAGGCGGGCCGGGTCAGTCCGCCTCGACGTCCCGCTCGCGGAGCCCGGCCAGTGCCTCCACCACGACGGGCGGCACGAACGACGACACGTCGCCTCCCCAGCGGTGGATCTCGCGGACGATCGACGCCGCGACGAACGTGTGGTCCTCGGCCGGCATCAGGAACACAGTCTGGAGCTCCGGGTGGAGCCGTCGGTTGGCGAGCGCCATCCGGAACTCGTAGTCGAAGTCGCTCACCTGGCGGAGTCCGCGGACGAGCGCGACGGCGCCGGTCGCGCGGGCGTGGTCCACGAGGAGCCCCTCGAAGGCCGTGACGGTCACGCGGTCGTGGGCGTCGAGGTCCGCCACGCAGGCCTGGACGAGCCCCACGCGGTCCTCGATCGAGAAGAGCGTCTGCTTCGAGGCGTTGACGGCGACCGTGACCTCGATCCGGTCGAACACCTTCAGCGCGCGCTCGAGCACGTCGAGGTGGCCGTACGTGACGGGGTCGAAGGTGCCGGGGTAGAGGGCGAGTTTGGACACGGGGCGGGAAGGCAGGAGGCCCGAAAAGATCGTGCGGCCGTTCGACGCCCGCTCACGCGCCCGCGCCAAACACGCTCACGACGGTCCGGCCGTAGGCGCGCGAGAAGACGAGGCCGTCCGCCTCGGCGAAGTCGTGGCGCGCGTCGTGCTCCAAGGCGAACAGGCCGCCCGGCGCGAGGAGCGGGCGGACGAGGCCCGGCAGCGTTGGGATCTCGCTCAGGTCGTAGGGCGGGTCGGCGAGGACCAGGTCGAACCGCGTGGCCGTGTCCACCGCAGCACCGAGGTGGGCGAGGGCGTCGGCGCGGAGGGTCCGGACGCGGTCGGCGACGCCGAGTTGGCGGGCGTTTCCCCGCGCCACGGCGAGCGTCGGGCCGTGGCGTTCGACGAGCGTGGCGTGCGCCGCGCCGCGGCTGACGGCCTCCAGCCCGAGGGCGCCGCTCCCGGCGAAGAGGTCGAGCACGCGGGCGTCCCGGAGCTCCATCCGCGAGCCGAGCGCGCTGAAGAGGGCCTCGCGCACGCGGTCCGTCGTCGGCCGCGTCCGGTCGCCCTTCGGCGCGTCGATCGGGCGCCGCGCGAGCGCTCCGCCGGTGATCCTCATGAGGACAGAGGGAGAGATAGGGGATCCAGAACGCGGACTCCGTTCCTCCCGCGCCCCCTCACCCCGACGGCCCCATCCCGCATCCCTCCCCTACAGCGCCGCGCCGAGGACGGGGGCGAAGGCGGCCAGTTCGCCGGGCTCGGCGTCGGGACGGCGACCGAACGCCGCGAACGGGTCGAGCCAGACCGACGGCTGGCCGACGAACTCGGCCGTGAGGTCGAGCCGGTCGTCCGTCGCGTCGTCGCCGTAGACGAGGAGCGCGTCGAGGGTCGGCGCGTCGAGGCCGGCCTGCTGGAGCGCCGCGAGCGCGAAGTAGGCCGTGTCGGCGGGCGCCGTGCTCGGGCCGTGCGTGCCGAACAGGAACGCGCCGTCGCGGACCACCGCGACCTCGGTGTGCCCGTGGAAGGCCCCGATGACGAGCGCCGCGCCGGGCGCCGACGCGACGGCCGCCGCGGCCCGCGTCGTGTCGGCCACGTCGTAGCCGCCGACGCCGAGCGCGTCGGACAGGAACGAGAGCCGGGCGTGGACGGGCTCGGCCACGTGGACCACGTGGATCCACTCGCGGTCCCCGCCGGGCGTCGACTCGACCCGGACGGTCCGGGCACGGACGCGGACGGCCTGCGTGGGCGCGAGATCGGCGAGGAGCGCCGTCTCCTGGCGGAGCTGGCCGTCGCGATCGTCGGCGTCGAGCCCGACCGGGAGCCGTGAGAAGAACGACGTCGTGGCCGTCGGGTGGGCCGCGACGACGAGGGTGTCGGCGGCCGTCCCGCCCAGTCCCTCGACGAGCGCTTCGGCGACGGCCTCGAGCGCCTCGGGGTCCCCCGTCCGGAAGACGGCGGCCTCGGCGTCGAGGTCGAAGTCGGCGGCGCCGAGGCGGCGGAGGCGGGGGCCGTCGGGGCCCAGCGTGACCTCGGCGTACCGGAGCGTCCGCCCACTCAGGCCGGCGAGGGCACGGGCGGCCATGGCGCTACTCCCAGGAGGCCGCGTTCCGAAGCGCCGGGTTCGGGGTGCGCGAGCCGATCGAGTCGGCCTCCATGTCCGGATCGCCGAGCCAGTAGACCTCGACGCCCGACGTGTCCTCGACGATCTCGTAGTTGAACCGGTTGCCCGTGCGCGGCGAGTAGACGAGCGAGTCGATGTTGAGCGGGCGGAGCCGCTCCTCGTCGGTCGCGATCTGGGCGTTGAACGCCGAGTCGGTCCGGACGAAGAGGACGAGCGAGTCGAGCGTCGAGGGGTAGCCGTCGAGCGAGTCGCGGTAGGCGATGAGCGCGGTCCGGACGTCCGACATCCGCTCGCGGGTCAGCTCCGTCTCCTGCTCGGCCGCGGCCGCCCGCTGCGCCGGAACCACCGTGACGTAGAACAGGACGACGACGAGGCCGACGATGAGGAGCCCGAGGAGGGCGCGGATCGCGAGGTCAGAGCCGCTGGCGCCAGTGGTGGCCATTGGGGACGCTTGGTGAGTCGAGAGAGGGGTGAGGCCGGCGCCGGCCGGCCCGACAGGATACCCCCGGGGCTCGTGCCTTGGCAACGGGGGGCCCTCCGGAGACCCCGTCGGCGCGGCTAGGTTGCCACGCCCCAGGCCGCTCCCGGATCCGCCCCGCCGCCCATGACCCGCCTCAGCGTCAACTTCAACAAGGCCGCCCTCATGCGGAACGCCCGCACGGGCAGCACCGGCGCCGGGCGCCCGAACGTCGGCCGGCTGGCCCGCGTCGCCGTCGGTGCCGGGGCCGTCGGCGCGACGCTCCACCCGCGGCCCGACGGCCGCCACGCGCTCGCCGCCGACGTCGAGACCCTGCGGGCGCTGATGGGCCGCGGCGCGCCCCTCGACGGCGCGGAGCTCAACGTCGAGGGCAACCCGTTCGAAGGACCGGCCCGCCACGGCGACTACGATTTCCCCGGGTTCATGGAGATCCTCCGCGCCGCGCGGCCCACGCAGGCCACGCTCGTCCCCGACGCGGCCGGGCAGCGGACGAGCGACCACGGCTGGGACTTCGCCCGCGACGGCGCCCGCCTCGGGCCGCTCGTGGAGGAGCTCCGCGGGCTCGGCTGCCGCGTGAGCCTGTTCGTCGACCCCGACCCCGAGGCGGTCCGCGCCGCCGCCGACGTCGGGGCCGACCGCGTCGAGCTCTACACCGGGCCCTACGCCTGGGCCCACACCGCGGGCGACGCGTCGGCCCTGCTCGACCGGCACCGCGCCGCGGCCGAGGCCGCCGCCGAGGCTGGCCTGACCGTCAACGCCGGGCACGACCTCGACCTGGAGAACCTCGGCCCGTACCTCCGCGCCGTGCCGGGCGTCGCCGAGGTCTCGATCGGGCAGGCCCTCCTCGCCGACGCGCTCCTGATGGGGCTCGAGGGCGCCGTCCGGGCCTACCTCAAGGTCCTCGCCGAGGCCGGCGAGTAGGGCCCCGCGTCTCGGGCTGGGTCTCACATTGGGAAGAGACTCCTAACGGCGACTCCGCGGGGCGCCAGAAGGCGTCTCACGGGCGGTTTCCACCGGATCGGGCGGGAACGGGCACGTTCCATTTTGAGACTGGAGGACGCGGGACGCGGGGTCAGGGCATGGGTATGGCGATCCGAGAGGGTCCAGACCGCGCTCCCATGCAGCAGACGATCCTCGCCCTCGCCGCGATCCTCTCCTTCGCCTACCTCGCCCTCGGCCGCCAGCGTCACGACAACGACGTCGAGCGCCGGGCGATGGAGGTCGAGGCCGAGCTCGCCGCGACCGACGTCGCGCAGGCTCAGATGGGCGCCATGGAGCGCCTCGCCTTCGACGAGGACGACACCGGCCAGACGGGCGTCCGGACCGTCCCCTCCTCGGCCCCGATCGGACCCGACGCGGGGGAGACGGACCCGTCGAGCTACGACGACGTCGACGACTGGGACGGGCACGACGGCACAGTCTCGGTGCCGGTCGGTCGGGACTCGCTCCGGTTCAGGCTCCGCGTGAGCGTCCGATACGTCCAGAACCTCCAGCCCGAATCGCCCGCGGCTGCCCCGACGCTCACCAAGGAGCTGTTCGTGCGGGCCGATGAGATCCCGCCCGCCGCGACCGACCGGACCCCAGCGCAGGCCCACCTCCGCCGCGTCGTGACGCCGGCGAGCGTCGCCACCTACATCCACCAGGGCTCATGACCTTCGTCATCGACAACCTCATCGCGATCGTGGTGGGGTCCGTCCTCCTCGGCGGGCTTCTCGTCCTCCAGCAGCGGCAGCAGCATGCCGCCATCGAGGCGACCCAGCGGTACCGAGCGCAAGCGTTCGCGTCCGAGATGACGTCGAGCGTCGAGCGCGAGATCGAGAACGCGAGGAGCCGGGCCGAAACCGACCGGTTCTTCGCGGTCGGCGCCGGCGGCCAGGTCGGGCCCGACACGTACCGCTTCCGCCTCCGCCGCGACGCGACGGGCGAGTACACCGAGGCCTTCGAGTTCCCGACGGCATCGAACCCCGACGCCCTCAGCGCCTCCGGGACGATGGTCGTCGCGTACCGCGCGACCCCGACGGGCGACTCGGCCCGCGTGGATGGCGTCGTCCGCCCCCTCCTCGAGATCACGCGCTACGAGTACCGTCGCGGCGTGGGCGCCGTCGAGACCGGGACCTACGGTCGCGTGCTCGACTTCGACGTGACCGCGCTCGCCGACGCCGACGGTGGCATGATCGCCGAGGCCGAGGTCCTCGACCCCGTTCCGCCGCGGGTCTCGCTGACGATCGTGTTCGCGCCCGAGACCGCCGGCGCCCGCGCGTCCGACCAGGCGGCGGCCCCGGCCTACTCCCTCCGCTACGCCCGGACGATCCGGATCCCTGGCGCCACCGCGCTACCGGGGGGCTTCCCGGTCGACATGGACACGGAGGGCGGCATCCCCGACGACATCCCAGCCGCCGCACCGCCCCGCTAAGGCCGCACGGGGCTCCGATGCCGAGCCCGTCGACCCCGCCGCCCCCCGTCCCGCTCACTACGTCTCACGAATCGTCTAACGCCTCTCCCCGGGCGCCCCCGACGTCTCCCAGACCCCTACTCTTATGGGCCGCTTACTCCTCCTCACCGTCATGGCCGCCGCGATCGGCGGCTCTGTCCTCACCCTCGGTACCCGATCGACGCTCCTCGAGTCGTCGAGGCGGCACGCGGAGGGACAGTCGGACGTCATCGCCCGCGAGATCGCCGAGGCCGGCCAGAGCGTTGCGCTCCGCGAGATGATCCGCGCCGGCGGCGGCTTCGCCGACCCCACGGCCAACCTCGGCGACGAGATGCCCTACGACGGGGGCCGGTTCAAGATCGACTACTCGCCGGGCGCCACAGACCAGGAGGCGCGGATCCGGATTACGGGGATCTACGGCGGGGCCGTCCACACCATCGAGAGCTCGTACCGCCTCGACCCGATGGACGCGCCGGGCCCGCTCTGGCTCGACGTCCCGTACGCCACGGCCTCGGTCGCGGCCCAGGCCTCCATCTCGGGCGCGGCGAGCAGCCATCCGGTCAACTTCGACCGGCGGCTCCACGACGAGCTCGGGCTCGGGGAGTTCCTCCCGCTCGACGAGCTCGAAGCGTCGCTCGGCGCCAGCATCGCCCGCGCCGGCACGGCGCTGGCCGTCCCTGACGCCGCGGCGTGGAGCGGCGACGGGGGCCTCCTCGACGACCTCAACGTGGACGACGCCGAGGGCCTCTACCAGGTCGCCATCGGTGCCATGACCACCGGCGACGTGACGCTCACGGGCGACCGGACCGAGGCTGGCACTGTCACCTGGGGCTCGGCCTCCGACGGCACCACGATCACGCACGTCGACGGCGACCTCACGATCACCGGGACCGTCCGCGGCCACGGGGCCCTCGTGGTCAGCGGCGCGCTCAACGTCGAGGACAACGGGCCGGGCTCCGGCGACGACGGCCGGCTCTTCTGGGACGGCATCGTCATCGTCCGCGACACGACGAGCCTCCTCCCCGTCCGCCTCGACGGCCGGGTGGAGATCAACGGGATGCTCATCGTGGCGCACCAGGCGTTCCCGCCGGGCGGCCACCTCGACGTCACGATCAACCGGGCCCGGGACGGGATGTCGGCCGCGCAGCCGTGGGGCGACCTCTCCGGTCAGGTCTCGCCCTGGCGGGGCCGCCGCGGTCCCAACCCGATCTACCCGTTCCACCAGCACACCCACGCCTTCGACATCACGCCGACGGCGACGCCCCGCGGCGACCACGTCCACTTCCTGACGAACGGCGCGGCCGGCGTCCATGAGACCGAGACGACGTTCCGGTCCTTCATGAACAGCCTCGGCGCGCAGCCGGTCTACCTCGAGTTCGCCAACGCCGCCAAGCACGGGTACTCGCGGTACCACCTCGACGTCGGCGGCGAGCCGGGCACGGACGGGCGCGTCACGGGGACCGTCCAGAACGGCTTCGGCGCGTTCGCACGGGCCGACGACCCGCACCGGACCCAGGTCTTCCCGGCCAACCAGCTCCGGACGCTCGACGTCGACGTCGCCAGCCTCCGCGCCCTCCGCCGGGCCTTCGACTCGGACCCGGCCTGCGCGACCCTCTGGCCCCTCTGCATCGGGCAGAGCTGGGACCGCGGCGAGGCCCTCGCCGTCCGCGTCCGGCGGGCCTCCGACAACGCCCGGCTCTACGAGTCGTCCATGTACTGGCACATGCGCCAGGACGAGGAGGACAAGCACGAGGCCGAGGAAGCGGCCTGGCGCGCCAAGATCCAGGCCGGCGAGGCGTTCGGCACGAGCCTCTCCATCGGGAAGCGCGTCTCGATCACGTTCGACGTCGACGAGATCGACGAGCTCTCCGGGAAGCTGGGCTTCGAAGGCGACCGCGTGGTCCTCGTGGCCACCACGTCGGCGCACCACACGGCGGCCGAGACCCGCGCCGGCAAGACGGTCGACGACGGGGGGTACGACCCGAACGAGCACGACCCGAACGAGAAGGTGGTCATGTGCCACTGGAAGGGACTCCCGTTCGCGAGCGAGCCCAAGCACAACCATGACGTGAAGTGGAAGGACGTGCCCAAGAAGCTCCTCGACAACCACACCTTGGGATCCTGCCCCCCCGGCTCCGGCGGCTCCGGCGGCTCCGGCGGCTCCGGCGGCTCCGGCGGCTCCGGCGGCTCCGGCGGAAGCTCGTAAGCCCACGGGTCAACGGGCCATCGCTGGTCGGTAAAGCGCGCGGGGGAGACGGTCGATACCCGTCTCCCCCGCGCTGTTTCGGCCATGGTGCCTGCCCCTCTCCCGTTTCGCCTCGCCCCGCGGAGGGCCGTCGCGAACCTCCTGTTCGGGATGATCTGGGCCGAGGTCCTCGTCGTCGTGCTCGACGTCTGGCTCCACCTCGGCGGCGGCGTCGCCTCCCCCGACCTCGCCGGGTGGTTCGACGCGGCCAGCGAGCGGGGCGTCGGATCGTGGCTGTCGGTCACGCAGACGGTCCTCCTGGCCCTGACGCTCTGGGCGGTCGTGGCCGTCGTCCGCCAGTCGGGCGCAGCGCGGGCGCGCGTGGTGGGCTGGGTCGTGCTCGCGGCCTTCATGTCCTACCTCGCGCTCGACGACGGGACGCGGCTCCACGAGCGCGTGGGCGCGGCGTTCGAGGACTCGGCGGCGAGCAAGCGCGGGATCGGCGCGGCGTTCCCGAGCTACTACTGGCAGCTCGTGCTCGGCCCGGCGTTTGCCGGGATGGGCCTGTTCATGGCTGTCTTCCTCTGGCGCGAGTTCCGGGAAAGCGGGCTGTGGAAATACGTGGGCGGCGCCTTCGCCCTCCTCGCGACGGCCGTCGCGCTCGACTTCGTGGACGGGCTCGCCGACGGGCACCCGCTCGACCTCTACGGCCAGCTCGGCTCGCTGGCGGCCGTCGAGGCCCGCGCCGCGGCGTGGTTCGAGCTTCCCGGCCCCGCCGCGGTCCTCCACCTCTCGCGGATCGTGGAGGAGAGCCTCGAGATGGCCGCGATGACGCTCCTCTGGGTCGCGTTCCTGACCCACCTGACGCGCCTCGCACCGGGCGTCCTCCTCACGTGGGCCCCGGAGGAACCGGCCCGCTCGCGCGTCCTCCGCGCCGACCTCGCCCCCGAGCTGAAGCCGGGTGAGGCCGAGCCGTCCGCGAGGCCGAAGCCCGCCGCCGTGTGAGGCGAGCCGAACGGGACCCGCCGTCGCGCGTTCGCGAGGCCCCGCCCCCGCCCCTCATGGACCCCGACGCCCCGCTCGACCCCGCCGAGTTCGACACCGACCTCGACCCTGCCGGCCTCGACGCCGACGCCCCCGAGGCGGACGACGCCGACGGCGGGCCCACGCTCGGCACGCCCGAGGAGGCCGCCGAGGCCTACGGCGTCCCACGCCCCGAGGCGCCCGCGCGGAGCGCGGCCCACCAGAGCGGCTACGTCGCCATCGTCGGCGCGCCCAACGTGGGCAAGTCGACGCTCCTCAACCGGTGGCTCGGGACCAAGCTCTCGATCGTGTCGCCG
The DNA here is from genome assembly GCF_002283365.1 of Rubrivirga marina. NCBI lineage: Bacteria > Pseudomonadati > Rhodothermota > Rhodothermia > Rhodothermales > Rubricoccaceae > Rubrivirga > Rubrivirga marina. The sequence continues at coordinate 4,554,178 of NZ_MQWD01000001.1, forward strand.
CGCCCGAGCACCACGCGGAACCGCGTGCTCGGCATCCTCACGGCCGAGCCCGGCGAGCGCGAGGCGCACCCGGCCGGGTTCCAGCTCGTGCTCCTCGACACGCCCGGCGTCGTCCGCCCGAAGTACCGACTCCACCAGCACATGATGCGCGACGTCGACCGCTCGCTCGGCGACGCCGACGTCACGGTCTTCCTGGCCGACGCCACGCGCGACCGGCTCTCGCACGACGACCACCAAGCGGCCGAGCGCGTCCAGACCGCCCGAGGCCCGGTCCTCCTCGCGCTCAACAAGACCGATAAGCTGGGGCTCGTCGACGAGGCGCTCCCGCTCGTGGCGCTCTACACCGAGGCGCTCGGCCGCGAGCCCGACGCCGTCGTCCCGATCTCGGCGCAGGAGGGCACGAACACGGCCGCGCTCCTCGACCTCGTGCTGGAGCGGATCCCCGAGGGCCCGCCGTACTACCCGGCCGACCAGCTCTCGGAGCACCCGGAGCGGTTCTTCATCTCGGAGATCGTGCGCGAGGCCGTGTTCCACCAGTTCCGCGACGAGGTCCCGTACGCGACGCAGGTCGTCGTCGTGACCTACGAGGAGCGGCCCGGGCGGAAGGACTTCGTGGCCTGCGACATCGTGGTCGAGCGGGACACGCAGAAGGCCATCCTCATCGGGAAGGGCGGGAAGGCGCTCAAGCGGCTCGGGCAGGCGGCGCGCGAGGAGATGGAGGCGTTCCTCGGCCGCGGCGTGTTCCTCCAGCTCTATGTCAAGACGCGGGCCGACTGGCGCGACCGCGAGGGCCACCTCCGCGAGTACGGCTTCGGACGCTGAGCCGGCCGGTAGGTCTGCCCCCCCGCGGGGAGGTATCGGAATGGGAACCGCGCCGGCAGCGACGCCCCGGCGGCGGTCCCACGGTGGGACGACCGGGCGTACGGGCCTTTCCAGGGGAGGGTTGAGGTTCCAGATTGAGACAGTGCTTCGGCGTCGGGGCGCTTGGCACGATTTGCGGGAGGGCACGCCCAGCCCCCAGATCGCCCGATGCCCCAAACGCTCCTCGCCCTTGGCGCCATCCTCGCGTTCGCCTACTTCGCGTTCTCTCAGCACCAGGCGACCGCCGACGTCGAGAAGAGCGTCGTCTCCGCCGAGTACGAGCACGCCGCCGCCGAGGTGGGCCAGAGCCGCCTCGCGGCGGTGACCGCCTACCCCTTCGACGAGGTCGACCTCCACCGGGAGGGCGTCCGGATCTCGCCGAGCGGCCTCTCGACCGTCGGCCGGGACGACGGCGAGACCGCCGAGGCCCACTTCGACGACGTCGACGACTTCCACGCGGCGCCCGCGCGGCCCGTCGACGTCCTCTGGGTCGGGCAGCCCCTCGCCTTCACGGACTCGGTGAGCGTCCGCTACGTCGACCCCGCGACCCTCGCCCCCGTCGCCGGCCCCTCGCTCGCGAAGGAGGTCACGGTCTTCGTCCGCGCCGTGCCCGTGGGGTGGATCGGGACGCCGCCCATCGTCGCCGAGCTCCGGCAGATCGTCACCCCGACCCGCTGACCTATGGCCTTCTTGCTCGACCACCTCGCCGCGGCCATCGTCGGCGCGATCCTCTTGGTGAGCCTCATCGCCATCCAGATCCGCGGCCGCCAGTCCGCCGTCGAGGCGACGGTCCGTCACCAGGTCGAGTCCCACACGACTCAGTTCCTCCACACGCTCCAGCGGGACCTCGAGAACGCCCGGACCAGCCGCCAGGCCCGCGCCGCCCTCGGCTCGTACCAGACCGACCACCTCGGCGGCCCGACCGAGCGGGCCTTCGGGGTTCACGGGACCCCTACCCAGACCGACTGGATCGAATTCGTGACGGTCGGGGACCCGACCGCCGGGTTCTCGTCTCCCCTCGTCGCGGTCGCCTACCGGATGGAGCCGACCGGCACGCAGACGGTGGTGAATGGGACGGCCCGTGACCTCTACCGCGTCGTCCGGTACGAGGCCACCTCGGCGGGCACCTGGGCCCCCCGGGGCGGCAGTTCGGACACCGTCATCGGCTTCCGCGTCCGCGCCCTCGACGCGAACGGGCAGCCCGTCGTCGACGGCCGACTGCGGGACCTGCCAGGCCGGGTCGAGATCGAGGTCCTCGCGGCGACGGCCGCCCCCGAGCAGCGCTCGAGCGACCAGGCCGCGACGACGCCCGTCGGCGTCAGCCGCCAGGGCGCGACCGTCCGCATCGCCGCGGCGGGGGCCTCTGCCGGCGCCCTCCCGCCGCCGCAGGGCGGCGCGCCCGGCATCCCGCGCCCGCCGGGGACCCACCCGCCGC
>NZ_MQWD01000001.1:4556537-4579749 GCF_002283365.1 Rubrivirga marina
GGAACCCGCCCCGCTGCCCCCCCGCCCGACCTCCGGTCCGGCCGTCTAACCGCCTTCGGGCTCACTCTCCATGGGACGTCTCCTCCTCCTGCTCGTCTCCGCCGCCATCGTGGGCGGCACTGTCCTCTCTCTGTCCTCGCGCGGCATCATGACGGAGACGAGCCGCCTGCGCGGAGAGGCGCGCGCCGACCTGCTCGCCCGCCAGTTGGCCGAGAGCGGCCAGGGCATCGCCCTCACTCAGGTGACGACGGAGGACGGGTTCACGCCGCCGCCCGGCCTGTTCGTCAGCGAGCGTCCGTATGACAGCGGGCGAATCCAGTTCAACCACTACCAGGAGACGGCCGTGGCGGGCGGTGGGGAGCAGGCCACGATCGTCACGGCCGGCGTCGTCGGCGAGGCGAGCCACACGCTCCGGAGCGTGTACGAGTTCGACCCCATGGACTTCCCCGGCCCGCTCTGGCTCGACGTCCCCTACGCCACGGCCTCGGTCTCCCGCCGCGCGGAGGTCTCGGGCGGCCAGCCCGGCTACGAGCCGCAGATCGACCCGGCCAAGTACGACGACCTCGGCATCCGCGAGTTCGGCCTGACGTTCAACAGGGCGAAGGCCGCCCTCGCCACGGTCGGGCCGGCCGTCCCCGACTGGTCCCAGTCGGGGGGGCGCCGCCTCGGCAACCTCGGCGGCGTCCAGACGGCCGACGACCTCTACTACACCGTCACCAACGCCGTCGACACAGCGGCGGGCGACGTCGTGGTCGAGGGCGACCAGACCATCACCGGGACGACCCGGGCGTCGTCCAGCCCCGAAGGGATCTACGTGGTCCGGGGGGACCTGACCATCACGGGGACCATGCTGGGCGACGGAGCGCTCGTCGTCGAGGGCGACCTGCGGGTGCCCGGCCGGCTCGACTGGGACGGCCTCGTCGTGGTCCGGAGCGAGGAGAACCACGTGACCGTCGACCTCGGGGGCCGCGTGACCATCGACGGCGCGCTCGTCGTGTCGCAGGAGGCCTACCCCCCCGGCGGACACATCGACCTCACGACGTTCCGCGACCCGGAGGGCCGGTGGGGCCGCGCGTGGGGCCGCCGCGAGTCCGGACCGGGGGCGCTGCAGGCGTCGTCCTGGCCCCTCGCCGATGCCTTCCTCTGGTACGACCACACCCACCGGTTCGACGAGCCCGCCCCGGGCGACGTCGACGCCACGGCGCGGGTCCAGAAGCTCGTCCGGTTGGTGGACCGCGCCACGGGCGATCCGCAGGAGGCGTACACCGGCCTCCGCGAGCTCCTCAACCACCTCGGCTCGACCGACATCGTGGTCGAGTTCGACAACGCCGCCGAGCATGGCCACGCCGTGTACGCCATCGACGTGGACGGGGTCGGGACGGCCACGGCCCCCCTCAACCGGGGCTTCGCCGGCACCGACGTCGGCTCGGGGACCACGATGCGGACCCGGCCCTTCGCGGCTCGCGACCTCCGGACGCTGACGGTTCAGCCCCGGAGCCTCCGCTCGCTCCGCCAGCTGTGGGACGGCCGGGGCTCGTGCCACGGCGACCAGTGGCCGTTCTGCGTGGGAGAAGACAGGAACGACCGGGCCAACGCGCTGACGGTCCGCCTCCGCCGGGCGAGCGGCGGCCCGCCCCTCTACGAGGCGGCGATCTACTGGCACATGCAGGAGGGCCGAGAGGCGGCGGAGTACCAGCAAGAGCTGGCCCGCTTCCGGTCCGACGTCCAAAGCGGGCGGGCCCCCTTCGGGACCGACCTCACGCTCGGCCCGAACGCCACCGTCCGCTACCAGCTCGCCCCGATCGTCCGCCTCGCCGAGAAGCTCAACTTCGACGGCAACGACGTCCGCCGGCTCGACACGTCGTCGGCCCACGTGACCGCCCAGGAGTCGCGGGCCGCCGAAGCCGCCTCCCCCACGCCCGGTCGGTATCGGATCTGTCACCTTCCGGGGCAGCCGGGTCAGACCGAGCAGGACATCCGCCTCCTCACGCTCGGCCTCCACCTCCTCCACGGCGACACGCTCGGCCCCTGCCCGCCCGGAGCGTAGGGACTCCGGGGGAACGAGCGCGTGACGGACGGACCGGCCTGCCCGCCTCGACGTCGAGGCGGGCGGGGACAGCCCCCATCTCCCGCACGACGGTCAACCGGCGCGTCGTGGGACCAGGCGCCGTCGGCAGCGTCGGTCCACGAGTGGGCGAGCGTGGAGAACGCGGACAGGACGAGCATAGCCTTTGGGGGTGAGGCCGTGGGGCTCCGGGGCATGATCGCCTGGAGAAGCGAGATACTCATCCGGTCGGCTCATCCCGCCGGCGGTCTCCGCCTCGGGCGCTCGGCAGACCCTCCCGACGCCCTCGCCTACGGTTCCATCGGGACCGTCACGCTGGAGGCCGCCGCGCCGACGACGGAGACCCCCATCCGCTCCAGGACCACGGGCGGGCTGAGGAAAGGCGGATCCACCAGCCTGGCCTCATCCGCCTCGACGAGGCCGTCCGGCTGACGGTGAGCGAGGGGAGCCAGTACACGGCCGTGCTCGCCTCCGGCGACGAACTTCCGGTGGGCCGGACGCGCGCCGAGGCGGTCCAAGAGCGGCTCATCCCGTCCTGACGCCGATCCATTCAGGCCGGAAACTCTGCCCTCCTGGGGGAGGATTGGAAATGGACGGCCTCCTGTGGGCCTCGCCACCCGGCCTCGTATTTGGGCCCTCGGAACGCCTAGGCCGGCGCTGCAGCCCTTCTTTTGCGAACCGCTCGCGCCTCGCGCCTCCCCGCAGTTAGTTTTGGGGACGGCGATTGCAGGAGGCGGGTGAGGTCTCGCCCCCAGTGGTCGTTTTGCGTTCCTCCCACTCCCCCTCCGCTATGCCCCGCAGCCTTTTCGCCGCGGCGCTGCTCGTTGCGACGCCGGCCCTCGTGGCCCACGCCCAGACGGCCCGGACGGACACCGCGCCCGTGCGCGCCGCCGAGGTCCTCGAGGCCGACGCCGATGCGCGCCTGCCCGAGTCCGTCCGCGCCGACTCGCCCTCCGACGCCGAGCTCGCCCGCCGCATCGCCACCTTCTACCAGCGCCAGGTCGAGCTCCTCCAGGCCGAGGCCGACGGCGACGTCGCCCGCTACACGGTCCTCCTCGACGACCTCGTCGCCGACGTCCAGGCCGCGGCGCTCCGGCCGGGCGCGCTCTCCGAGCCCCGCTTCCGCGAGCTGTTCGGGACCGTCACGGCCGAGTACGAGCGGTACTACGACCGGACGCTCGTCGACCGTGGCGACGTCTACGCCATCCGCGCGGCCGGCGTCTCGGCCGTCGAGCGCGGCTTCGACGAGGGCGTCCCGCTCCTCGAGCACGTCACGCTCCCCGACGTCGACACGTTCACGGCGACGATCCCGATGGACGTCAACCCGAAGGTCGAGCGGTACATCCAGTTCCTGCTCAACCGGCCGAGCCACGTCCAGCGCCTCCGCTCCCGCGCCGACACCTACTTCCCCATGGTCGAGCGGATCATGGCCGAGGAGGGCGTGCCGGACGAGATGAAGTACCTCGCGATGGTCGAGAGCGCCCTCAACCCGACCGCTCGGAGCCACGCGGCCGCCGTCGGGATGTGGCAGTTCATCTCGGCGACCGGCCGGGCCTACGGGCTCCGCGCCGAGCGCGAGATCGACGACCGGATGGACCCCGAGGTCGCCACGCGCGCCGCGGCCCGCCACCTCCGCGACCTCTACGACCGGTTCGGCGACTGGCACCTCGCCCTCGCCGGCTACAACTGCAACCCGGCCGTGATCGCCCGCGGCGTCCGCCGGTTCGAGGAGCAGACGGGCCAACGGGCCACCTTCTGGGACATCGACCACGTGATCCCGAGCGAGACCCGGGCCTACGTCCCGATGTTCATCGCGACGGCGCTCATCCTCTCGAACCCCGACGCCTACGGCTTTCCGGCCCACGAGCCCGGCCCCGACTACGTGTTCGACCGGATCCCGGTCGCGGGCGGGACGACGCTCCGCGAGGTCGCGCGCATCCTCGACGTCAACGACGAGACGCTCCAGGCCCTGAACCCGTCGCTGCGCCAGAGCCGCGTGCCGAACGTCCGCGTGCCGCACATGCTGCGGATCCCGGCCGGCAGCTACTCCGAGCACGCCGAGGCCCTCGACCGGCTCGCGCCGCCGGAGGCCCAGGGCGACCGGTTCGCCGCCGAGACCGTGACGTTCGGGCCGCGGGCCATCCGCCCGCTGGCGCCGCAGGAGCACGGCGAGGCCGTGGCGACGCTCGTCGCCCGCCGCCAGCTCCGGCGCTCGCTCCAGCCGCAGACGCGCGTCCACCGCGACGCGCCGGTCCCGATGTACGCCGCCGCCACGCCGGCCGGCGTGCAGCAGGCCGAGACGCAGTACGCCGCCGCGCGCCAGGCCGAGGAAGCCCCGGAGCGCGCCGAGGCCGCCGGCCTCGTCGCCTTCGTCGCCCGCACCGAGCCGACGCCGGCCCCCGAGCCCGCCGCGGCTGAACCCCGAGCGGTCGAGCCGGCCGTCAGCGAGCCGCTGGCCGCGGCCGATGAGCCGGAGGCCGAGACCGACGAGGTCGACGTCACCGAGCCGGAGGCCACGGACGAGTCGGAAAGCGCCCTCATCACGGAGGCCGCGCCCGCCGACGACGCCACCGAGGCGGAGGGCGGCACCGAGCCGGAGGCCGCCGCCACCCCTCCGTCGCCGTCGTTCATCGCCCGCAGGGACCCGACGCCGGAGCCCGAGCCGGCCGTCGCTGAGGCCCAGGCCGAGCCGGTCGCTGCCCGGGTCGAGGCCGACGAGGTCGAGGTCGACGACGCCCCGCCGGTCCGCACCGTCAGCACGGCGTCCGAGCGGCCGACGACGCACCGCGTCCAGCGTGGCGAGTACCTCACGGCCATCGCCCGCGAGTATGGGATGTCGCTCGGCGAGATCCGCGCGCTCAACCCGGGCGTCGGTGATCACCTCACGGTGGGCCAGCGGATCCGCGTGAGCGGCACGCCGGCCGCCCCGGTGTCCCGCCCCGCCGCTCCGGCCCGCCCGACGACGCACCGCGTCCGCAGCGGCGAGCACCTCACGGGCATCGCCCGCCAGTACGGCGTGACGGTCCGCCAGATCATGGAGTGGAACGACCTCGACTCCGACGTCCTCCGCGTCGGCCAGAGCCTCCGCGTCGCCGCCCGCGGGACGCGTGGGTAAGGAGTAACGAGTGCAGGGCGATGGGGAACGCGCCCGTCGCCGACCTTCAGCGCGCCGCTCCCATGGGAGCGGCGCGCTTCGTTTTGGACACCGCTCCCCCCACAGCCACTCCCTGATTCGCCCCGACTCACGACAGAAATCCGTCGACGTGGTCCTCCGGCCACCGCTCAGGATGACCGATCAGAGACGCCCCGCCTCGACGCCGAGGCGGGCGCAGTCAGCAGCCCTCGGCTACGCCTCGCCCCAGGAGCCCACGAGCCCGAGGAGCTTCCGCTTCGCCACGGGCACGAGCGTGGGAACGACGGGCAGATCGACCTCCGCGTCGAGGCAGAAGGCGGCCGGGGTCGGCAGCTCCGGGGAGGCGAGCGCCGTCTTCCACTCCGACGGCGGCGCCAGCGGGTCGAGGTCGGCGTCGAGACGGGCCGTGCGCAGGGCGCGGTAGTGGCCGTCCGGCCCCGAAAGGGGTGACACGTGGTACCGGAGTACGCACACCGCCGCGCCGTCGCGCACGAGAAGGAACCCCTCGTCTCGGTACGACGGGACGATCCCGACGGCCCGGAGTTCGGCCCGCTCGGCGGCGAACTCGTAGAGCGTCCGTCCCTCGCCGATGGCGGCCTCGACACGCGGCAGCGCCCATCGCGCCAGCTCGAGCGCGAGCGGGGCCTCAGGGGTCTCGCGGACCAGACGGCCGGCTTCCCAGTCGACGTCGACCACGGCCCCGGCACGGCCGTCGAGCGACGCGGCGCCCGAGACGAGCGCCGCGAGGGCGCGGTGGAGTTCGACGAGCTCGTCGAGCCAGGGCGACACCTCGTTGGCGCGGAACGCGTCGTGCGTCTCGGCGAGGCCGGCGAGGATCCGGTACCGAGCGGCCTCGGCGTCGGAGGCCGCATCGAACAGACGGAGCGAGAGGGCGGGCATGGGCGGAAGGGGGAACGACCGTTCTCCCAATCTTCGCAAAGACTGGGCCACGAATCCAGTCTCCACAGAGTGCCCTCGCTGCCTCCGCCTCCCGTTCGCCGAGGCGAGCACCAGGGCCGCCTAGCTTGGACGCGACTCGACCCGGCCGGCGCCGAACCTTCCGGCACCCTCGCTGCGTTCGCCTCTCCCTGGCCCTCGGCACAGCCGGCCTCATCTCAACCGACCCCCCTCTATGGACAAGCTCGTCATCCAAGGCGGCGGCGACCTCCGTGGCTCGCTGCACGTCGGCGGCTCGAAGAACACCGCGCTCCCCCTCATGGCCGCGGCCGTCCTCGCCGACGGTGTGACCACGATCCACAACATGCCGGTCCTCAAGGACGTGGCCACGTTCTCGAACGTGATCCGCGTCACGGGCTGCAAGGTGACGTGGGAGCCGGACGACGACCCGAGCACGCCGGAGACGATCACGATCGACGGGTCGAGCATCCACCACTTCGAGGCGCCGTACGACCTCGTCAAGCAGATGCGGGCCTCGTTCTACATGCTCGGCGCGCTCCTCGGGCGCGGCGGGACGGCGCGCGTCTCGCTGCCCGGCGGCTGCGCGTGGGGCCCGCGCCCCGTCGACCTCCACATCAAGGGGATGGAGGCGCTCGGCGCCGAGGTCCGCGAGGAGGCCGGCTACGTGATCGCCGAGGCGCCCGGCGGGCGGCTCAAGGGCGGCCACATGCGGTTCGAGCCCGTGAGCGTCGGCGCCACGATCAACGTGCTGCTGGCGGCCGTGACCGCCGAGGGCGAGTCGGTCCTGGAAAACGTCGCCGCCGAGCCCGACGTGGTCGTGTTCGGGCAGATGCTCCAAAAGATGGGCGCCCGGATCGAGGGGCTCGGGACCGATACGATTACGGTCCAGGGCGTCGAGAAGCTGAACCCGGTCGAGTTCACGAACTGCCCCGACCGGATCGAGCTCGGGACGTACATGATCGCCGCGGCCCTCGCCACGCCCGCCCGCGAGACGTTCCGGATCACGGGCGCCGAGCCCGAGCACCTCGGTCCCGAGTTCACTGAGAAGTTCCGCCAGACCGGCGTCCCCTTCCGCGTCGTCGACGGTGAAGGGGATTGGTCGACGGTCGAGGTCGAGGGCGTCGACGCGATCCGGCCGGTGTCGGTCGAAACCGCCCCGTTCCCGGGCTTCGCGACCGACCTCCAGGCCCAATGGACCGTCCTCATGACGCAGGCCGACGGCCCGTCGACGGTCCGCGACACGATCTACACCGACCGGTTCAAGCACATCCCCGAGCTCCGCCGCCTCGGCGCCGACCTCAAGGTGACGGGCGACACCGTCCACGTCAGCGGGAAGGCCCGGCCGCTCTCGGGCGCGACGGTCATGAGCACCGACCTCCGCGCGTCGGTGTCGCTGGTCCTGGCCGGGATGGTCGCCTCCGGCGAGACGAACGTCCTCCGCGTGTACCACCTCGACCGCGGCTACGAGCGGCTCGAGCACAAGCTCCAGAAGGCCGGCGTCGACATCGTTCGCGAGCAGTACGACGAGGCCCACGCCGAGGGCGTCGCGGCGTAACGCCCCGCGCTCCCGTCCGCTTCCGCCCGCCTCGGCCGCCGCGCCGAGGTGGGCGGTCTCGTATCGGAGGGTCCGATCGGACGCTGTCGGCTGGTCCGATCGCATCAGGGGCTGCGGAGCGGGGCGTTTCATTTTCGTGACTCCCCTCCGCCGTTGAGATGCGCCTCGCCCTCCTCTCTGCCCTCCTGGCCGTCGGCGCCAGCGCACAACCGACCGCTTCGGCTCTCCCTCGCCTGACCGGGTCCGACGCTGCCCCCTCGTTGGCGCCGGAGCCCGGCATCACCCTCGTCACGGCGGCCGACTGGGAGCCGCCGCCCGCGCTCGTCGCCGCCGGGATCGCGCTCGACGGAGTCTTCCTCGTCGGCGGGACCGCGTTCGCAGTGTGGATGGCCGTCGGCATCGCCGAGGGCTTGCCAGAGGCCGGGCTCGCCGCGCCGGCCCTGATCGGTGTCGGCGGCCTCCTCGTCCTGACGAGCGGCGCCGCAGCGATCGTCGGTGGCATCGACCTCCTCCGCGTGGCGCGTGGCGACGCCCCGTTCCTGGCGCGCATGTTCGACCCGAATCGGCCGCGCCCGCGCCGTCCGCCCGCCCAGTTCCCGCCGCCCGGCCGACCGCCGTGGAGCCCGCCGCAGTACTGACCCCTCCCGCCTCGACGCCGAGGCGGGCGGAGCTACACCGCCAGGTCCGCCGGGTCGGGCACGACGGTGTCGAGCACGCGGGCTGACGACAGGACGCCGGGCATCCCCGCACCCGGGTGCGTCCCCGCACCCACGAGGTAGAGCCCGTCGACGTCCTCGCTCGCGTTGTGTGGGCGGAAGTAGGCGCTCTGGAGGAGCTGCGGCTCGAACGAGAACGCCGCGCCCTTGACCGAGAGGTAGTCGTCCAGAAACCCCTGCGGCGTGAGCGTGAGGCTGGCCGTCACGTGCTCGCCGAGGCCCGGCAGGACCGTCGCCTCGAGGTAGTCCTGGACGCGCCGGCGGTACCGCTCCGTCTCCTCCGACCAGTCCGTCCCCGAGTCGAGGTGCGGGACGGGCGAGAGGACGTAGAACGTATCGTGGCCGGGCGGCGCCATGCCCGGGTCCGTCGCCGTCGGGCGGTGGAGGTAGAGCGAGAAGTCGTCGGCGAGGACCTTCTTGTGGAAGATGTCGTCGAGGAGCGCCTTGTAGCGCCCGCCGAGGAGGATCGTGTGGTGCGCGACGTCGTCGTAAGTCCGGTCCGTGCCGAAGTACCAGACGAACAGGCTCATCGAGTGCTTGGCGCGCTCCAGCCGGTCGTCGGTCCACGTCGTCCGGTGCTCCGGCGCGACGAGCTCGCGGTAGGTCCAGGCCGCGTCGGCGTTGGAGACGACCACGTCCGCCTCGATCGTCTCGCCGGACTCGAGGCGAATGCCCGTCACGCGGGGCCGTCGGCCGGTGCCGTCGACGGTGATCTCGTCCACGGTCTCGCCGAGGCGGAGCGCGCCGCCGTGCCGCTCGAACAGGTCGGCGAGGCCCTGGACCACGGCGCCCGTCCCGCCCATCGCGTACCACACGCCCCAGTGGCGCTCCAGGAACGCGATGAGCGCGTAAATGCTGGTCGTCGAGAACGGGTTGCCGCCGACGAGGAGCGGGTGGAAACTGAACACCTTCCGAAGCCGCCGGTCCTTCAGGTACTTCGACACGAGGCCGTAGACCGTCCGGTGGCTCTCGAGGGCCACCATGCTCGGGACGATCTTCGCCATGTGGCGGGCCTGGTCGAACGGGACGTGGCCGAGTTCGAGGAAGCCGGTCTCGAAGATCTTCTCGCTCTTGTCGAGGAAGCGCCGGTAGCCCGCGACGTCGGCCGGGTTGAACCGGGCGATCTCCCGCTCCATCGCCGCCTCGTCGCCCGTGTAGTCGAAGACCTCGCCGTCGTCGAAGCGGATGCGGTAGAAGGGCGTCGTCTCGACGAACTCGACGTGGTCCTCGCGGTGCTCGCCCGCCAGCGCCCACAGCTCGTCGAACAGGAACGGCGCCGTGATGAGCGTCGGCCCCATGTCGAACACGTACTCGCCCCCGTCCGGCCCCGGGACCCGCTCGACGCGGGCCCGGCCTCCGGGCTGGTCGAGCCGGTCGACGAGCGTGACGCGGTAGCCGCGCGTGAGGAGGCGGACGGCCGCCGCCAGCCCGCCGAACCCCGCGCCGATCACGACGGCGTGCGGCGCGTCTGGGCCGGCCTCAACGGGCGGGCCGTCCGTGCGGAGGCGGGCGTCGGGGCGGGCAGCGAGTCGGCGGATCCAGGACACGGACGATGGGGGGATGGGCGGCCGGACTACCCGGGACCCCCGCTGCCGTTCCGTTCTCTCGAGGCCCCTCTCGAATGGGGGAACTCCCCACGGGTCACCCCAGGGAGGAACTGAGGACCTAACGTCTCGTACCGGCGTCCCCTAGGCGCATGTCGCACGGGGGATCTGCTTCGTCCCTCCGCCCGCCGCGCCTCCGTGACGGACCTCCCTGCGTCCGCCGTTCCCTACCCCGCCCTCCGCCTCGACGATGCGGGCCGGGTGGTGGAGTTGAACGCGCTCGCCGAAGCGGTTTTCGCAGTCGACCCGCTGGGGAAGCCGTTTGGGTCGCTCTTCGACGAGGCGTCGGCCCTCCCGTCGACTCCGGACGCCCTCCGCGACTGGCTCGGCGAGGGGCGCCCGCTCGCGGTCCACGACGCGCACGGGCAGGCGCGCTACCAGGCCCGCGCCCAGGTGTGGGGCGGCGGCGCCCTCGTCGTGCTCGTCAGCCTAACGGTCCAGGGCCCGCGCGAGGTCGACGTCGACCTCCTCGCCAAGGCCGTCGACGCGGCCAACATCTCGGTCGTCCTCGCCGACCTCCGCCGGCCGGACGACCCCCTGGTCTACGCCAACGAGTGGTTCCTCGAGTTCACGGGCTACACGGCCGAGGAGGTCGTCGGGCGGAACTGCCGGTTCCTCCAGGTCCGGAACGGTGAGCGCGACGACGCGGGCGACGGACAGGGGACGGCGCTCGACGCGATCCGCCGGGGGATCGCCGAGGCCGAGCATGTCGGGGGCGTCGTCCTCCGCAACTACAGGAAGGACGGCACGCTCTTTTACAACGAGCTCTACCTCACGCCCATCTCCGACGAGACCGGCGGCGTGACGCACATGATCGGCGTCCAGAACGATGTGACCGCTCGCGTCGAGGCCCAGCGCGAGCGCGAGCGCGAGGCCGAGCGTCTGCGGGACATCTTCGCCGCCTCGGCGGCCCCGCTGGGCCTGCTGGAGCGCCAGCCCGACGGGACGCTGGCGCACGTCCTGATGAACGAGGTCGCGGCCGACGCGCTCCGGCTCACCGACGCCGACCTCCGCGCGGGCGCCGCGGCCACCCACTGGATCTCCGCCGCGGCCACGGCTGCCCGGTCCGGCGAGCCGACCCGGTTGGACGTGACACGAGACGGGCGGACCTTCGAGGTCCTGCTGTCGCCCGTCGAGGGCGGAGCCGAGGGCGCTCCTGACCGCTTCCTCTACGTCGCCGCCGACGTCACGGCGGGCCGGGAGGCCACGGAGGACCTCCTCCACGTCTCCAACCGCCAGCTCCGGCAGATCGCCCAGAACGTCCACGACGGAGTCGGGCAGTCGCTCGCCGGCGCGGCGATGCTCGCCTCGGCCCTCGCCGCCGACCTCGCCAAGAGCGACCACGCGCGGGAGGCCGAACGGCTCCGGGACCTCCTCATCAGCGCCCAGGCCCAGCTCCGGTCGTTCGCGCTCGGGCTCGACCCCGTCGACCTCGACCGGATCGGGATGGGCGAGGCGCTGGGCCGGCTCGCGGCCGAGGCCGAGGCGGCCCTCGGCGTCAGCGTCGCCGTGCGAGACCTCGTCCGGGAGGCCGGCCTGCGCGACGAGCTCATGCTCGACGTGTACCGCATCGCACAGGAGGCGCTGACGAACGCCGTCCGCCACGGCCGCGCCGACGAGGTCCAGCTCGTCCTCCGGCACGACGGCGACGGCGACCTCGTCCTGATCATCGACGACGACGGGGCCGGGATCTCCGAGGCCGCCGCACACAACGGGGGGATGGGACTCCGGACGATGCGCGCGCGCGCTCAGCGCCACGGGGGCTCACTCGAGGTCGGGCCAGGAGACGACGGGGGGACCCGTGTGCACCTCCGATTACCGCCCGAGCGCCTGACGTAGGCCGTACCCAGGACGTCGGCCGCGCGCATGGCCGCTCCGCTTTTTTTCGGGTCCGGGGCACCAACCCTCTTGCGGCCCCGTTTTCCCACCGCTACTTCCTGCGGTTTTGTGTGTGACGCAGGACGCCGGTCGGGGCGCCTCTCCTGAAGGGGGCGCCCCGACCCTTTTTGTGGCGGGTCGGTGCCCCAGGGCGGATCGGGACAATCTGCGGAACCCCTGCGAAGCGGGCACCACGCGCGTCCACGCGCCGTTGATCCCCCCGGCCGGGCCTCCCCGCGGCGGGCCCTGTCCGGCTCCCACTGTCCAACCGATCGCTCTCCACCCAATGTCTGACGTCAAGCGCAAGGCCTCTGTCGCGCTCCTCGTCGCCGCCGCGGTGCTCGGCGGCATCGTCTTCGTGACCTCCGCCGCCAACCTCGCCGGCCTCGACGGCCTCTTCGACCGGGCCGACGCCCAAGAGGACGCCGGCACCGCGGCCGACATCGCGACCGCCGAGAACCTCGGCCAGGCCTTCTCCGCCGTCGCCGAGCGCGTGAACCCGGCCGTCGTCCAGATCCAGTCCACGCGGCTGCTCGCGCAGGGCGGCAACGACCCGTTCTCCCAGTTCGGCGTGCCGTCGCCGTTCGGCGGTGACGGGGCCCAGCAGGGCCTCGGCAGCGGCGCCTTCGTCTCGGCCGACGGCTACATCGTCACGAACAACCACGTCATCGAAGACGCCGACGAACTCGTCGTGGCCCTCTTCGACGGGCGCGAGTTCGAGGCCGAGGTCGTCGGGGCCGACCCGTTCTCGGACCTCGCCGTGATCAAGGTGGAGGGCGACGACTTCCCGGCCCTCTCCTTCGGCGACTCCGACGAGCTCCGCGTGGGCCAGTGGGTCCTCGCCATCGGCAGCCCGCTCTCGCCGGACCTCTCGAACACGGTGACCTCGGGCATCGTCTCGAGCCTCGGCCGGTTCTCGGGCGCGCCCGACCCGCGCGGCCGGGCCACGATCTCGAACTACATCCAGACCGACGCGGCCGTGAACCCGGGCAACTCGGGCGGCCCGCTCGTCAACCTCCGCGGCGAGATCGTCGGGATCAACTCGGCCATCGCCACGCGCACGGGGACCTACAACGGGATCTCGTTCGCCGTGCCGTCGAACATCGTCCGGTCGACGGTCGAGCAGATCATCGACACGGGCGAGGTCGAGCGCGGGTACCTCGGGATCCAGTTCAGCGAGGCCTCGCCGGCCCTCCGGCGCCAGTACGGCGTGGGGCCGGGCGCAGCCTACATCGCGGGGATCTCGCCCGACGCCTCCGGCCGCACGCCGGCCGCCGACGCCGGCCTCCAGGTCGACGACCTCATCACGGCCATCGACGGCGTGACGCTCACCGACAGCCGCCAGATCGTCTCGCTCATCTCGAGCAAGCGGCCCGGCGACACCGTCGAGATCACGTACAACCGGAACGGCGACTCGCGGACCACCGAGGTCACGCTCGGACGCCGGCCCGGTGACGAGCAGATCAGCCAGAACCCGGGCGCCCCGGACGACGAGACCGAGCGGCCGACGATGGCCGAGCCGGCCCGGATGGAGATGCTCGGGCTCACGCTCGAGACCGTCACGCCCCGCCTGGCGCGCCAGCTCGGCGAGGACATCGCCGGCGTGGCCATCCTCGACGTCGACCGGACGAGCGAGGCCTACCGCGACGCCAACCTCCGGCCGACCATGGTCATCACCGAGGTCGACCGCCAGCCGGTCGCGTCGGTCGCGGAGTTCCGTGCCGCCGTCGCTGAGGTGGACGAGGGCGAGTCGTTCCTCGTCCGCGTTCAGGCCGGGGCCAGCTCGTTCCTGACGGCACTCACGAAGCAGTAAGCCGTCTCACCTCGGCTCGAGTCTCGCGGGGCGTGCCACGACGGCGCGCCCCGCGTTTTTTGGATCCGCCCGACCTCCTCCGCCTCGGTGCCGAGGCGGGCAGGGCCCGAGACGTCAGCGCTCGCCCGCGTCGCGGAGGGCCTGCTGGAGATCGACGCCGGAGCGGAACGCCGCGGGCGACGGGACGGCGTCGCGCGCGAGGAGCCGATGGAACGCCGCGGCGTCCTGGTCGCGCCCGACCGCCGCGAGCGCGCGAACGGCGCCGTCCTCGACGTAGGCCGCCACGAACTCGCGGTCGTCGAGCGAGCCGTCGACGATCACCTCGTCCCAGTCCTCGGCGTGGCCGACGTAGCGGAGGCTGACGCCGAACTGGCCGGTCCAGAAGAACGGGACGCTCTCGAACGGGACGAGCGACATGGTCGGGTCGCCCTCGGCGATCATGTTGCGGGCGGCCGTCCGGCCGTGCTGCTGGGCGAGGCGCCAGTGCTCGATGCGGACGGGGCGGCCGAGCCGGGGCTCGGGGAAGACCGCTACGTCGCCCGCCGCGAACAGGCCGGGCGCCGCACGGAGGTGCCGGTCGACGCCGATCCCGCCGTCGTCGCGGAGGAACGGGGCCTTCGTCAGAAAGCCGGTCGCGGGCTCGACCCCGACGCCGAGCACGACGAGGTCCGCCTCGACGGCGGCGTCGCCGAGGGCGACTCGGAGGCGGCGCGGCGTGTCGGCGTCGGGGTCGGCGTGGACCGTCTCGATCCGCTCGACGGACGCGCCGAGGCGGAACGAGACGCCCTTCGCCTCGGCCGCCGTCTGGAACACGCGCCCGACCTCCGGGCCGAGGACGGCTTCGAACGGCGTCGCCTCCCGCCCAATCACGGTGACCTCCACGCCCCGCGCGCGGAGCGACGACGCGGTCTCCATTCCGATAAAGGACGCGCCGATGACGGCGACGGACGCGACGTCCTCCGTTCGGCGGAGGAGGTCCTGGGCGTCCTCCCACGACCGGAGCAGGAGTACGCCGTCGAGGTCGGCGCCCTTGACCGGCAGCCGCCGCGGCGTGCCGCCCGTGGCGACGAGCGCGGCGTCGTACGTGACGGGGTTGCCGTTCTCGAACGTGACCGTCTGCGTGTCCGGGTCGAGCTTGGTGACGGTCCGGTCGGTCCAGACCTCGATCCCGTGGCTCTCGTAGAACGAGCCGTCGCGGAGGCGGAGCGCGTCGTCGCCCGCGTCGCCCGCGAGGTAGGCCTTCGACAGCTTGGTCCGGTCGTACGGCGGGCGCGTCTCCTTCGTCACGAGGACGATCCGCCCTCGGTAGCCCTCCGTGCGGAGCGCCTCGGCGCAGGCCTCGGCGGCGGCCCCGGCGCCGAGGAGGAGGAACACGCGGTCGTCCTCAGACGCGCTCGCGCTCGCCATGGCTGGCGTCTCGCCGTCGCTCTCGCGGTAGGCGATGCCTTCGCCGTGGTCGTCGGCGTCGGGGGGCACGCGGACGAGGACGTTGTCGCCGTCGATGCGGACCTCGAACGAGCGGAGGGCGTCGGGCGCTGGCGGCTCGCAGAGGGCCCCGGAGGTCACGTCAAACGCCGCGTGGTGCCACGGGCAGACGACGGTCGTGCCGTCGAGGACGCCGGTCGCGAGGGGCGCGCCGTAGTGGGTGCAGAAGGCGGTGCAGGCGTGGTAGACGCCGTCGACACGCGAGAGGAGGACGTCGGTGCCGTCGGCCTGGACCTGGCGCATCTCGCCGTCGGCGAGGTCGGAGGCCGCGGCGACGCGGACGAAGTCGGACATGAGGGGCGCAGTGCGAGGGGCGGGTCGTCACGGTCGAGGACTCGCGGGGTTCCTCCGCCCGGCCCCTGGCGGACCGCCCGAGGCGGACGGAGTCGGCCCCGGGCCGGCGCTACCTTCGGGTCCCCTCCCCTCCCTCCATGTCCGCCGACGTCCGCGCCCTCATCGACCGGATCGCCTCTGCCCTCGGGCCGGAGGCGACGCCCGAGCGCGTCGAGCGCGTGGCCCGGGCCGTCCTCGACGCCCGTGCTCCGGCCGAGCCCGCGCGTGCTCCCGCCCCCTCACGCCGAGCCCACGCCGACGTCTCGTCCCCACCGGACGGCGCCACGCGCGTCGTCGTGACGGCCTACGGCGAGGACCAGCCCGGCGTACTGGCGGCCATCACGGCCGAGCTCTCGGCGGCCGGCGCCAACGTCCTCGACGTGTCGCAGAAGGTGCTCCAGGGCTACTTCACGGTCGTCCTCGTGGCCGACCTCGCCGCCGGGACCGACCTCGGCGCGGTCCGCCAGACGCTCCAATCGCGCGGCGAGGCGATGGGCGCCCGCGTCCTCCTCCAACACGAGGAGTTGTTCCAAGCGATGCACCGTCCCTGAGCGGACTCACGCGCACCGGCCCATGCCTCTCTCCCTCACCGAGGTCCTCGAAACGGTCCGCATGACCGAGGCCGACGCGTTCGACATCCGGACGGTCACGCTCGGCATCAGCCTCCGCGGGTGCGCCAGCCGCGACGCCGAGTCGACGCGGCGGAACGTGGTGGACCGCGTGCGGCGCGTGGCCGAGCACCACGTGGCGGCGGCCGAGGAGGTCGAGCGGCTCTACGGCGTCCGGATCGCCAACAAGCGCGTCTCGATCACGCCCGCCGCCCTCGTCGCCGACGGGTTCTCGCCGGCCGACTTCGTCCGCCTCGCCGAGGCGCTCGACGGGGCCGCCGCCGAGGTCGGGGTCGACTACCTCGCCGGGTTCAGCGCGCTCGTCGAGAAGGGCGCCACGCCCGGTGACGCTGCCCTCATCGAGGCGCTGCCCGAGGCGCTGGCGGCGACCGAGCGCGTGTGCGCGTCGGTCGCGTGTGGGAGCACGGCCGCCGGGATCAACGCCGACGCCGTCCTCTCCGTCGCCCGCGCCATCAAGGGGATGGCCGCCCGGACGGCCGAGCGCGACTCGATCGGGTGCGCCAAGTTCGTCGCCTTCTGCAACGCCGTGGGCGACAACCCCTTCGTGGCCGGCGCCTTCCACGGCCCGAGCGAGCCCGGGGCCGCGCTCAACGTCGGGATCTCCGGGCCCGGCGTCGTGCTCCGCGCCATCGAGGCGCTGGGGCCGGAGGCCGACTTCGGCGCGGTCACGGACGCCATCAAGACGATGGCGTTCAAGATCACGCGGGCCGGCGAGCTCGTCGGGCGACGCGTGGCCGAGCGGTTGTCGGAGCGGTCCGGGGCGAGGGTCCCGTTCGGCGTCGTCGACATCTCGCTGGCGCCGACGCCGGCCGACCGCGACTCCGTGGGCGACGTCCTCCGGGCGATGGGCCTCGTCGACGTCGGGGCGCCCGGCACCACGGCGGCCCTCGCGATGCTCAACGAGGCCGTCAAGCGCGGCGGGCTGATGGCCGCCCGCCACGTCGGCGGCCTCAGCGGCGCGTTCATGCCGGTCTCCGAGGACCAGGCCATGATCGACGCCGCGGCCTCGGGCCACCTCACGCTCGAGAAGCTGGAGGCCATGAGCGCCATCTGCTCCGTCGGCCTCGACATGGTCGCGATCCCCGGCGACACCTCGGCCGAGACGATCGCGGGGATCCTGTTCGACGAGTTCGCGATCGGCATGATCAACGACAAGACGACGGCCGTGCGGATCATCCCGGTCGCCGGGAAGGGCGTCGGCGAGTGGGCCGACTACGGGGGGCTGCTCGGGCGGGCGCCCGTGATGCCCGTGTCGGGCGTCGGCAACGCGGTCTTCGCGCGGCGCGGCGGGCGGATCCCGGCGCCCATCCGCGCGCTCACGAACTGACCCCGGCGGCCTCGGCGTCGCGACCGAGGCGGGCCGTCCCCGCCGCCGGGGAGGCCGGCCGTGGCGCCACGCGGTAGGTTCAGCGGATGGCCGCCTCCGCCCCGTTCGCCCGCGCCCCGTCCGTCCCGTCGGCCGTCGGGCTCGTCGTGGCCAACCTCGTCCCGCTCGTCGGCGTGCTCTTCTTCGGGTGGAGCCTGTTCGGCGTGATGTGGCTGTACTGGGCCGAGAACGGCGTGATCGGCGCGTTCGCCCTGCTCCGGATCCTGACGGCCGGCGAGGGCCACGGGCAGAAGCTGGTGATGGCCCCGTTCTTCGCCGTCCACTTCGGCCTGTTCTGGACGGTCCACGGCGTGTTCGTGGTGAGCACCTTCGGTGACGACGTGGGCCTCTGGGACCCCACCCTTCAGGTCGAAGGCCTCGTGGCGCTCGTCCTCAGCCACGGGGCGTCGTTCGTCCTCAACTACCTCGCGCGCGGCGAGTGGAAGACGACCACGCCTGGTGCCGAGATGTTCAAGCCGTACGGCCGCGTGGTGCTGCTCCACCTCGTGATCCTCCTGGGCGGGTTTCTGGTCGGGCTCTCCGGGTCGGGCGTCCTCGCGCTGGCGATCCTCGTCGTGCTCAAGACCGGGCTCGACCTCGCCGTCCACCTCGCTGGCCACTGGATGCGGCTCCGCGACGAGGACGTGCCGCCGCCGGACCCCGAGCCGAGGACGCTCCGCCTCGACGCCGTCCCGGAGCGCGCCCCCGACCGCGCCACCCCGCTGGCCCTCCGCGACGGCGACCGCTGACCCCGCCCGCCTCGGCACCGAGGCGCGGAGCCCGTCGGGCGGCGGGGCGTAGAGGGCAGGCGCCCCCACCCCACCCGTGTTCCAGGTCGAAGTCCCGTTCTCCTGCCCGTACTGCCTCGCCCCGATCACGATGCTGGTCGACCCGAGCGTGCCCGCGCAGACCTACGTCGAGGACTGCGAGGTCTGCTGCCACCCCATCGAGGTCACGGCCGAGGCCGACGGGGAGGCCGTGACGTCGTTCCGTGCGGAGCAACTGGAGTAGGCGCCGGGTCCCCTGCCTCGGTGTCGAGGCGGGCGGGGTCAGGCGGGAAGCGAGAGCAGGAACGTCGCGCCGTCTCCCTCGCGGCTGAACGCCTGGATCGTCCCGCCGTGGCCTTCGGTCACGATGTCGTAGGCGAGCGAGAGGCCGAGGCCGGTGCCCTCGCCGGCCGGCTTGGTGGTGAAGAACGGCTCGAACACGCGCGTGCAGTGGTCGAGGGGGATCCCGACCCCGTTGTCCTCGACACGGATCTCGACGCCGCCCTCGACCGGCGCCGTCGCCAGGCGGACGGTCGGGACGAAGCCGTCCCCGGCCGCGCCCGCCTGCGCCTCGACCGACCAGCGGGCGTTCTCGAGCAGGTTCACGAACACGCGCTGGACCGACGCCGGCTCGACCTCGACCGCCGGGACGTCGGCGTAGTCGCGCTCGACGTGGACGGCCGTGCGGCCGAGCGCGGTCGAGACGGCCCGCTCCAGGAGCTCGTGGAGATCGGTCGGCCGCCGCTCGCCGCCGACGTCGCGGACGTGGCCCATGAGGCTCCGGATGATCCCTTCGGCCCGCCGCGCGTGGTCGCGCACGCGCCGGGCGTTGTCGACGATGGCCTCGAGGTCGGCCTCGACGGCGTCGAGGTCGGGCGGCTCGCCCGTCCGGCGGGCCGTCTCGAGCGTGCCCAAGAGGTCGGTCGCCACCTCGGCGTTGAGGTCGGCGAAGTTGGCGACGAAGTTGAGCGGGTTCTGGATCTCGTGGGCGAGGCCAGCAGAGAGGCGCCCGAGCGAGGCCAGCTTCTCGGCCTGCACGAGCTGGCTCTGCGCGGCCTTGAGGTCGCGGAGCGTCCGCGAGAGCTCCTCGTTGGCCGCGCCGAGCTCCTCGGTGCGCACGCGGGCGATCTCGGCCTCCTGCCGCGCCCGCTCGGCCTCGGCGCGGACCTGGACGACGTCGAGCCGCGTCTGCGTCCGGGCGACGAGGAACGCCTCGCGGTGGGCCTGGTGGCGGCGGAGGTGGGCGAGCGCGTCGGCCGGCCGGCCGGCGCGCTCGTAGGCCTCGGCGAGCGCCGCCTCGATGTCCGCCAGTCGCGGCACCGCTCCGATGTCCGCCGCGATCTGCTCGGCCTCGTGGAGCGCGTCGAGGGCAGCCTCGTCGTCGCCCTTCGCCGAGAGGACCCGGCCGATCTGGAGGAGGCTCGTGCTCTGGGCCTGCCGGTTGCCGACCTCCTTGCGGAACGCGAGCGAGCGGCGGTGGAGGGCCAGGGCGGCGTCGAGGCGGCCGGCCTCCTCTTCGAGCACGCCGAGGTCGTGGAGCGCGCGGGCCGTGTTGATCGGGGTCCCGGCCTCCTCGGCGATCCGCAGCGCGCTCTCGTGGTGGATCCGGGCCTCGTCGAGCCGGCCGAGGTGCCGGAGCGCCCCGCCCAACACGGTGTGGGCGCGGGCCTGCCCGTTGAGGTCACCGAGCTCGCCGAACAGGCGGAGCGCCCGCTCGCCGACCTCCATCGCCCGGTCGGTCTCGCCGAGGTCGAGGTAGCTGTTGCCGAGCCCGGCCAGCATCCACGCCTCCTGCTCCGTGTCGCCGAGCGCGCGGGCGAGCCGGAGCGCGTCGCCGGCCGTCTCGAGCGCGTCCTCGAGGTTCCCCAGGCTGACGTGGACGCTGGCCAGCGATCCCAGGACGAGCGACCGGCCCCGGAGGTCGCCGAGCGGCTCCATCTCGGTCTGGGCCTGCATGAGCACGACGAGCGCGGACTCGTGGTCCGAGAGGAGCGAGAGGGCCGTCCCCTCGCAGAGCAGCGCGTACGCCCGGCCCGGCAGGTTGCCGAGAGCCTCGGCCCGCTCGCGCGCCGCCTGGCTCGCTTCGAGGGAGTCGTGGGGCCGGTTGATCGCGGTCGACGCGGCGTCGGCGAGCAGCGCGTCGAGCTCGACGTCGCCGGTCTCCACGTCGAGCGTCCGGCGCGACGTCGGGGCGGGCGGGAGCGTGGTCGGGGCGTCGGGCAGGGCCATGGCGGAGTCTACGCCCCGGCCACCGGATGGAGTTGCGGGGGCCGGGACGGGCGCCGTCGACGCCTCCCCCCGCACCGGGCTTACCTCCCGATCCGCCAGGCCGTGTCGCCTTCGCCGAGCCTACGTCTTGAACCGCCGGATGAGCGACGCGATCTGGTCGTCCGGGAGGGGGAGCACCGACGCCCGCGCCTCCGTCGGCGCAGGCGGCTCCGCCCGCCTCGGCGTCGGGGCGGAGGGGCCCGACCGCGGCGCGGACGGGCTCGGGTTTCCGGCCCGCGCGACGAGCCGCGCCTCGATCTCGTCCATCCACGACCCGTCGCCCGAGGGGGCCCGCCGCGGCACCGAGGCGGCCGGGGCCGTGCGCCCGCCCGCCCGCGTTTCCTGTTTGCCAGATCCCGACACGCTCTCTCCCGCGTCGTCGTTGAGCGGCGCCGTCTCGAACGCCACGCGCTTGAGGTTCACGAGGTGGAGCGGCGTCACGTTGTCGCTCGTGATCGAGCCGCCGAGCGTGCCCGGCCCGAGCGTCATCGCCGGGAAGAGCGCCGTCGTCATGCCGACGGAGCCGAGCGCGGCGACCGTGTTGACGACGATCCGCATCGACGGCTTCTTGAGGGCGAACTGCTCGATCACGCGGTCGGCCGTGGCGTGGAGCGCGAGGGTGTGGCCGATCCCGCCGAACTCCAGGACCGCGATGCACCGCTCGCAGCCGGCCTCCCAGCCGTCGGCGACGTAGAACGAGAGGATGGGCGAGAGGGTCTCCATCGAGAGCGGCTCGTCGGGCCCGACGGCGTCGACCTCAGCGATGAGCGCCTGCGCGGAGTCGGGCACCGAGAACCCCGCCAGCTCGGCGATCCGCCGCGGGCTCTGCCCCACGATCTGCGTGTTGAACCGGCCGCCGGGCTTGATGATGGCGCGGAGCTTTCGGGTCTCGTCCTCCGAACAGACGTGGCCGCCGCGCTGGCGGAGCGCGTCGAGGAGCCGCTGCCGGATCGGGCTGTCGGCGACGACGGACCGCTCGGTCGAGCACAGCGTGCCCCAGTCGAACGACGTGCCCGTGAGGATGTCGGCCGCGGCCTTCTCGACGTTCGCGCTCCGGTCGACGTACGCCGGCACGTTGCCACTCCCGACGCCGTAGGCCGGCTTCCCCTTCGAGTACGCCGCGCGGACCATCGGCCCACCGCCCGTCGCGAGGATGACGTCGACGAGTTCGTGCTCGAGGAGCGCGTTCGTGCCGGCAAGCGTGACGCCGGCGTCGCCCTGCCCGAGGCACCCGAACAGCCCCTCCGGCGCGCCCGCGGCATACGCCGCCTCGGCGACCACGCGGAGCGCCTCGCCCGTGCACCTCCGCGCGCTCGGGTGCGGGCTCATCACGATGCCGCACCGGGCCTTGGCCGCGATGATCGCCTTGTAGTAGGCCGTCGACGTCGGGTTCGTCGACGGCACGAGCGCGGCGACGACGCCCATCGGAGTCGCGACGGTCCACACCGTCCCGTCGGCGCTCTTCTCGACGATGCCGGCCGTCTTCATGCCGGCCATCCGCTCGGCCAGCGTCCGCGTGGCGAACAGGTTCTTCTGCTCCTTGCTCTCGGGCTTGCCGAACCCGGTCTCGTCGTGCGCGAGCTGCCCGAGGCGGCGGGCCTCGGCGGCCCCGGCGTCGACCATCGCCGCGACGATCCGGTCGACGGTGGCCTGGTCGGCCGTCTTGAACTGCTTCTGAGCGGCGGCAGCGGCGCGGACGGCGTCGCGGGCGTCCTGGATCGAGCGGAGGTCGGCGTCCATGCGTCGGGCGGGCGAGGGGCCCGAAAGGTAGCCCGGCCGGATGGGCCGTCCCCACGTCGCCCCTCGGTGACGCTCTCGGGAGGTGGACCGGCCATTGGAACCGGAGGGACCCGACGGCGCGGCGGAGGGTTACGGGACGGTCCGCGGGGCTACGAGTCACCCTGCCGGGACCCACCACCGGGCGTTTCCAGCGACCGGAACCCGCGGCGACCTCCGTGGCACGCCCTTTGTTGTTCCTGCGGGCGCGTCTCTCTCTCGACCATGATCGCCCCCACGCCTTCGCCCTCCGGCCTCGACGCCGTCGACCGCCAGTGGGGCGGCCTCGCCGCCGGCCGCGCCTACCTCCTCGTCGGCCGGGCCGGCGCCGGACGCTCCGCCCTCGCCCTCCAGACCGTCCGCGCCGCCGTCGAGGCGGGCGAGCGGAGCCTCGTGATTTCGCCGCGCGCCCCGGAGGAACTGGTGGCCGTCGGCAAGGAGGTCGGGATCGACCTCGCCAAGGCCCACGCCGGCGGCAAGCTCCGCCTCCTCCGCATCCCGAAGGCCGCCGACCTCGCCGCGCGCGGAGCCGAGGGCCTCGCCAAGTCGTACCGCGACCTCGTCGGCCTCGTGGCGTCCGACCGGCCGGACCGGGTCGTGATCGAGGACTTCACGCCGCTCGTCCAGTTCGACACGTTCGAGCGGTTCCACGAGGCGTTCGCCGGGCTCGTCGGCGCGCTCCGCAAGCAGGGGGCCACGCTCGTCATCGGCCTCGGCGACCCCGCCAACGACGCCTCGCGCCGTCTGCTCGAGGTCGTCGAGGGCCTCGTCGACGGGACCATCCGCCTCGGCGCCGGCGGCGACCTCGTGCTCGGCACGCCCGCCCGCCCCGAGTACCCCTCCAGCGACGGCGCCTCGGTCGAGGCCGAGCCGCCGGCTCCGCCCGCAGCGGCGCCCGCCGAGCCG
>NZ_MQWD01000001.1:4579814-4672265 GCF_002283365.1 Rubrivirga marina
CGCCCGAACCGGCCCCAGAGCCGATCGCGCCGGAGCCTCCACCGGCCGAGGGGTTCACGACCACGTTCTCGACCGGCGCCGTCACCCCTGAGCCCATCGC
This sequence comes from Rubrivirga marina, assembly GCF_002283365.1. Lineage (NCBI taxonomy): Bacteria > Pseudomonadati > Rhodothermota > Rhodothermia > Rhodothermales > Rubricoccaceae > Rubrivirga > Rubrivirga marina. The sequence continues at coordinate 4,579,915 of NZ_MQWD01000001.1, forward strand.
CGCCCCGCTGGCCGAGGCGCCGACGCCTGCCGCCTCAGTGGCCAGCGCGCCCGTCCGCCCACTGGCACCGGAGCCGCCCGGCGCGAGCGGCCCCGGCGGCCCGCCCCTGACGGAGGTCGTCGCGCCGCCCGCGCCCGACCCGTCGCTGCTCGCCCCGCCGGAGGACCCCTTCGGCGGCAAGGACCCCGCCGACGGCCTCTTCGCCCAGGGCTACCTCGCCGACTCGAAGGGCGGCGAGGTGGTCGGCACGATCCCCTCCGTTCCACCGATGCCGGCTGGCGCGGCTCCGAGCGCCCCCGCGCTCCCGGCCTTCGCCCCGCTCGGCGGCGGCCTCGCGCCCGACCCCGGCGTCGCGTTCCGCTCGGCACTCGACGCGGCGTTCGCCAGCCGCGCCTCGGGCATCCCGTTCGTCGTCGTCGCCCTCCGGATGGACCCGGCCGCGCCCGGCGCGGCCCACTTCGGCGCCATCGAGTCCGGCGTCCGCGCCTCGCTCCGCCCGTCCGACAAGATCCTCGTCGACGCGCCGCGCAAGCGGGCCGCCGTCGTGATGCCGTCGTCCGGCCCCGAGGCCGCCCAGGCCCTCTTCGGCGGGCTCCAGGAGCACCTCCGCTCGGCCCTCGGCCCCGACGCCGACCGCGTCCTCCAGTCCGTCGCCGCGGTGACCGTCCCGGACGGCCAGCCGTTTCAGACGTCGGCTGAGCTCCTGGCCTACGCCTTCGAGGGGTAGGCCCACCTCGACGGGCTCGTCCCCGAGGCGGGCCGAGTCAGTCACCGGAACGGCCGCTCGCGGCTCAGGATCGCCACGAGGTCGGAGACGCCGACCGGGCCGTGGCGGTAGAGGAACGGCTCGCCGTAGTCGGCGCCGATACGGTAGCCGTAGACGCGCGCGCGCGCCTCGACCCAGGCCAGGAAACCGGGGTTCGAGATGTACGTCTGCGGCCCGTCGTCGTCCGCCTCGGCGCCGGGCTGGTAGAACTGGCTGCCGTAGGCGAGGAGCGCCTCCATCCGCCGCTCCCACACGCTCGATACGTCGACCACAAACGTCGGCTCGAAGTCGAGGGCCTGCATGTAGTGGAGGACGTGGTGCGGACGCCACGGCTCCTGCGGCGTCCCGTCCTCCTCGACCGTCTCGACCTTGGCCAGCCCCGAGTAGAAGAGAGCGTCGATGCTGAGGCGCGTGGCGTCGCCGTGGTCGGGGTGACGGACTTTTTCCGCTGTCGTCAGCACGATGGGCGGGCGATGGCGGCGGACGGCCCGGATCAGCTTGAGCTGGTTCTCCTTCGTGTTCTGGATGTCGCCGTCGGGGATGCCGAGGTTCTCACGGGCCGAGAGCCCCATGATCTTCGACGCGGCGGCGGCCTCCTCGGCCCGGCTCTCCGGCGTCCCGCGCGTGCCCAGTTCGCCGCGCGTAAAGTCGACGACGCCGGTCCGGTAGCCCTGGTCGGCCAGGAGACACATCGTCCCCCCGGCACAGAGTTCGACGTCGTCGGGGTGGGCGGCGAGGGCGAGAACGTCCAGCGGAGGTCGCGTAGCAACGTCGGGGGGCATCGGGAGATGGGAAACGTGTGGGAGGCCGGCTCCCTACCCGTTCCCCTTTCCCCGCTCCCTAGTTCCCAGCCGAGCCGTCCTCCTCGATGCGCTCGACGATGAACGTGCCGACGGTCGTGCCGGTCAGCGGGGCGTAGGCGACCTCGGCGATGGGCGCGCGGACGGCACGGGCGGCGTTCTCGGCCGTGTACGTCACCCCGTCGTCGGTGCCGGCGTCGTAGACCACGAGGTCGACCGTCGTGCGGTCGATCCACCCGTCGTTCGTGCGGAGGTCGAGGCCGTTCACGCCGACGAACCAGTCCGGGCTGGGCGCGAGCATCGAGACGACGGAGAGGTGCGGGCGGTCGTCGGAGACCGTCACCTCGACCGTCGCGGCGCCGGGCGAGACGCCGACGTAGCCGCCCTCGACGTAGGCCGCGTCGGTGCCGAGGCCGGCGACCTCGCCTCGGAGGAGGTCCGTCGCCCCGGTCTCCGCCATCGACCGGATCCCGTCCGTCGCGGTCCCCCCGACCTCCCACAACGAGAGCCCCCCGACGTGGGCCGCGCCGGTCAGCGTCGAGAAGTGGGCCGACGCCGGAAACATGTCGGGGTGCGACTCGGCGCTCCACGTCGCGTCGAACGTGACGAGGTAGCGGGCCTCCCCGCGCTCGACCTCCCCCAGCTCGTCGTCGTTCTCGGAGAACAGGCCGTCGCAGCCGACGAGGGAGACGAACAGGAGAAGGAGGGCGATGGGCCGCATGGCGCAGGAGGAGGGCTCGGCGACAAGACGTGCCGGCCCGGCGATCTCGTACCTCGTCCTCTGACTCGCTCCGCCTCGGCGCCGAGGCGAGCACACCACCGGCGCGCCCCTACTCCCACTCGATGGTCGCCGGCGGCTTGCTGCTCACGTCGTACGCCACCCGGTTGATGCCGCGGACCTCGTTGATGATCCGGTTCGACGCGCGCCCGAGCACCTCGTACGGCAGCTTCGCCCAGTCCGCCGTCATGCCGTCGGTGGAGGTCACGGCACGGAGGCAGACGGCCTGCTCGTAGGTCCGGTAATCGCCCATCACGCCGACCGACTGGACCGGGAGGAGCACGGCGAAGGCCTGCCACACGTCGTCGTAGGTCCCCGAGGTCTCGAGCTCGTCGAGCCAGATCGTGTCGGCCTGGCGCAGCAGGTCGGCCTTCTCGCGGTCGACGGGGCCGAGGATCCGGACGGCGAGGCCGGGGCCGGGGAACGGGTGCCGGCGGATGATGGCGTCCGGCACGCCGAGCTGGCGGCCGACCTCGCGGACTTCGTCCTTGAACAGCTCCCGGAACGGCTCGACGAGCTCGAAGCCCAGCTTTTCGGGCAGCCCGCCGACGTTGTGGTGCGTCTTGATGGTCGCGCTCGGCCCCTTGAACGAGACCGACTCGATCACGTCCGGGTAGAGCGTGCCCTGCGCGAGGAACCGCGGCTTGTGGCCGAGCTCGGCCGTGACCGCCTCGGTCTCCTGCTCGAACACCTCGATAAAGGTCCGCCCGATGATCCTCCGCTTCTCCTCCGGGTCCGCGACGCCCGCGAGGCGGCCGAGGAAGAGGTCGCTGGCGTCGACGGCGCGGAGGTCGATGTCGAACCCGTCGCGGAACGTCGTCTGGACCTGCTCGAACTCGCCGGCCCGGAGCAGCCCGTTGTCGACGAACACGCACGTGAGCTGGTCGCCGATGGCCTTGTGCAGCAGCGCCGCCGCCACCGACGAGTCGACGCCGCCGCTCAGCCCGAGGATCACGTGGTCGTCGCCGACCTGGGCCCGGATCTCCTCGGCCTTCTCGTCGATGAACGAGCCCGTCGTCCAGTCGCCGCGGAGGCCGCAGACCTCGCGGACGAAGTTGCGCAGGATCGTCGCCCCGTGCTCGGTGTGGACCACCTCGGGGTGGAACTGGACGCCGTAGACCTTCCCGTGCTCGCTGTCCGGCTCGGCGGCGACGGCCGCGATCGGCGCGTTGTCGGTGGCGGCGACGGCGCGGAAGCCGTCGGGGAGGCGCGTGAGGTGGTCGCCGTGGCTCATCCACACGACCGAGCCCTCGGGGACGCCACGGAACAGGTCGTTCTCCTCGTGGCTCACGATCGGCGAGCGACCGAACTCGCGCCGCGCGCTCGGCTCGACGCCGCCGCCGAGGGCGTGCGCGAGGGCCTGCAGCCCGTAGCAGATGCCGAGGACCGGCACCTTCTCCCCCGTCCCCGGCTGGCGGAGATCGAGCAGCGACGGGTCGAGTTGGGGCGAGTCCTCGTCGTAGACCGACATCGGGCCGCCCGACAGGATCAGCCCGCTCGGCTCCATCGCCGCCACCTCCTCGGCCGGCAGCGTGCACGGGTGGATCTCGCAGTAGACGCCGGCCTCGCGGACGCGACGGGCGATGAGCTGCGTCGTCTGGCTGCCGAAGTCGAGGATGACGACCGTTTCGTGGGTCATGGCGGGCGGGGGGAAAAGGCCGGGGGTGCCGACGACTGCCGCCGGCACCCCCTGGAATCTCGCTGCGATCGGGCCTAGGCGCCGATCATCTCTTTGTACTCGGCGGCCGAGAGGAGGGCGTCGACGTCCGACGCATCGGCCGGGCGGATCTTGACCATCCAGCCCTCGCCGTACGGGTCGGCGTTGACCGTCTCGGGCGCGCCGTCGAGCGCGTCGTTGAGCGCCTCGACCGTCCCCGAGATCGGCGCGAACAGCTCGCTCACGGTCTTGACCGCCTCGACGGTCCCGAGCGCGCCCTCGGCCTCCACCTCGGACCCTTCGGCCTCGAGCTCGACGAACACGATGTCGCCGAGCTCGCTCTGAGCGTAGTCCGTGATGCCGACGACCGCGAGGCCGTCGTCGTCGAGGCGGACCCACTCGTGGTCCTTCGTGTAGCGGAGGTCTGGGGGGAAGTCCATAGAGGTCGAAGGGGCAGGGGCTACTCCGGAGGCGTGAGCTCGAACCGCTCGAGGAACTTCGTGTCGAAGTCGCCGGCGACGAAGCGGGGGTCCTGGAGGAGCTGCTGATGGAATGGGACGGTCGTCTTGAGGCCCTCGATGATGAACTCATCGAGGGCCCGGAGCATCTTCGTGATCGCCCGGTCGCGCGTCGTCTCGCGGACGATGAGCTTGGCGATCATCGAGTCGTACGTCGGCGGGACGGTGTAGCCGGCGTAGACGTGCGTGTCGCAGCGGACCCCGCGGCCCTTGGGGCTGTGGAACGCCGTGATCTTCCCCGGCGACGGCGAGAAGTTGCGGAACGGGTCCTCGGCGTTGATCCGGCACTCGATGGAGTGCCCGACCGGCACGTGGTTGCCCGACGTGATCTTTTCGCCCTCGGCCACGCGGAGCTGCCACTCGATGAGGTCCGTGTCCGTGACCTCCTCCGTCACCGGGTGCTCCACCTGGATCCGGGTGTTCATCTCCATGAAGTAGAAGTCCCGGTTCTTGTCGACCAGGAACTCGACCGTGCCCGCGCCGCGGTAGTCGACGGCGAGCGCGCCGGCGATGGCGGCGTCGCCCATCCGCTGGCGGAGGTCGGGGTCGAGGATCGGGCTCGGCGCCTCTTCGAGGAGCTTCTGGTGGCGGCGCTGGATCGAGCACTCGCGCTCGCCGAAGTGGACGACCGTCCCCTGCCCGTCGCCGACGAGCTGGATCTCGATGTGGCGCGGCTCCTCGACGAACTTCTCGATGTAGAGCCGGCCGTCGCCGAACGCGTTCTGGGCCTCGGTGCCGGCCGCGACGAACAGCTTCTCGAACTCGGCCTCGTCGCGGGCCATCCGCATGCCCTTGCCGCCGCCGCCCGCCGACGCCTTGATCATGACCGGGAAGCCGGCCTCCCGGGCCGCCGCCAGGCCCTCCGTGACGTCCTCCACGGCGCCGTCGGAGCCGGGCACGACGGGGACGCCCGCGGCCTGCATGGTCTCCTTGGCGACCGACTTGTCGCCCATCTTCGAGATCGTCTCGGCCTTCGGGCCGATGAACGTCAAGTCGTGGTCGTCGCAGATCCGGGCGAACTCGGCGTTCTCGGAGAGGAACCCGTAGCCGGGGTGGATCGCGTCGGCGCCGGTGACCTCGGCCGCCGCGATGATGGCCGGGATCTTGAGGTAGCTCTGGGCGCTCGGCGCGGGCCCGATGCAGACGGCCTCGTCGGCGAACCGAACGGCGAGCGTGTCGCGGTCGACGGTCGAGTAGACGGCGACCGTCTGGAGCCCCATCTCCCGGCAGGTCCGGATGATGCGGAGCGCGATCTCGCCGCGGTTGGCGATGAGGACCTTCTTCATTTATGAGTTCCGATTGGTGATCTTCGATTGCGAGACTCAATCATTCAATCATCAACCGTCACTTTTCGATCACAAACAGCGGCTGGTCGTACTCGACAGGCTCGGCGTTCTGCACGAGGACCTGCTTGACGGTCCCGGCCTCCTCGGCCTGGATCTCGTTCATCAGCTTCATCGCCTCGATGATGCAGAGCGTCTGTCCGACCTCGACGCGGTCGCCGACCGACACGAACGCGTCGGCGTCGGGCGAGGGCGCCGAGTAGAACGTCCCGACGATGGGCGCGAGCACGAGCGACTCGTTGTCGCCGGAGCCGGGCTCGGCCTTCTCGAGAGCCGGGGCCGAGGCGGGCGCGGCCGCCGGAGCTGGAGCGGCGGGGGCCGCCGCGGGCGCCGCCGACGGCGGCGGGGCCATCATCATGGGGCCGCTGCTCGCCTCGACCTTCGGGGTCGAGCGAACGGTCAGCTTGAAGTCTCCTTCCTCCACCTTGACCTCGGCCATGCCGCTGTCGGCGACGATCTCGAGGAGGCGTTGGATCTTATCGAGGTCCATGTCCATGGGACGGGCGGGGCTCAGAGGGGGCCCCAAGCTACGGCGACGCCCTGGCCGGCGGTCCCGGCCGGGGCATTTCGGGGGGCGACGGCGCAGCGGCGGGCGCCGCCAGCGGCTCAAGCCGCGCTCACGCGGGTCTGGTAGCTCGCCGTCTCGGTGTCGACGCGGATCACGTCGCCCTCGTTGATGAAGAGGGGGACGTAGACGGTCGCGCCGGACTCGAGCGTGGCCGGCTTCGTGGCGCCGGTGGCCGTGTCGCCCTTGAGGCCGGGGTCGGTCTGCGTGACCTTCAGCTCGACCTGTCGCGGGAGCTCGACGGAGAGCGCCTCGTCGGTCGCGGCGTCGACGAGCACGTCGATCATGCCGCCCTCCTTGATGAGGTCCTTGCCCTCGACGAGGTCCGACCGGAGCGCGCGCTGCTCGTAGGTCTCCGTGTTCATGAAGTGGAGCCCGAGGTCGTCCTCGTAGAGGTACTGCATCTGGCGGCGCTCGACGCGGGCCGTCTCGACCTTCTCGCCGGCCCGGAACGTCGTGTCGACGATCTTCCCGTTGCGGACGTTCTTGAGCTTGCCGCGGACGAACGCGCCGCCCTTGCCGGGCTTGACGTGCTGGAACTCGACGATCTGCCAGAGGTCGTCCTTCCAGTTGAGGACGAGGCCGTTACGGAAATCCTGGGTGGAGGGCATGCGGGGGGCGGTCTGGGGATCGGGCAAGCTATCGCCAGCGCCCCAGGCGACGGGCGAAGCCGCCGTGGAACCGTCAGAACCGGACGCCGACCGAGAGGGGGACGTGGACCGTCGGGAAATTGAACGCTCCGGCCCCGTAGTCCGTCACCATGGCAACAGCGCTCACCTCGGCCGAGACGGCGGCGCCCCCTATGGGCACCTCGATCCCGACCCCGGCGTGGTTGCCCCAGAACACGTCGCCGTATGGGTTCTGGTCACGCTCGATCGAGACGGTGTACAGCCCGGTGCCAAGCAGACCGTAGGCCGCGACGCCTCTTCCCCGACTCCGGTAGAGAGCCGACACGCGGACGCCGGCCGACGAGTAGTCGCCCCGGCCACTGTTGGTGCCCACGCCGACGGGCCCGTCATCGTCGTACAGTCGAGTCCACGTCACGCCGAGGTGGGGCGAAAAGCCAGGCGCCCGCCGACTGGCGGAGAGCGTCGCCGCCACGCCCGCTGATCGGTGAGTGCCGAGAGCCCCGGTTGGCATAGCCACCCCGACGTCGACTCCAATCCGGGGTTGTGCGTCGGTCGCGACGGCCCCAAGTAGTACGAGGGCGACAATGGCTGATCGGGCGTGCATGGGCTTCATCGGAACGCGTCCCCATGCTATCCGACCCGAGGCGGGACGGCCTGATACGATCCGACTAGCCCGCAGCCGGACGCAAAGGTCACGTAGCTTCCGGCCATGCCGCGCCTCGTCTCCGAACGCACCGTCCTCGACGCCCTCGCCGCCGGCCAGTCGACGCTGGCCGTGCCCGAGGGCGCGCTCGTGACGGCCCTCGCCCGCGACACGGCCCGCGACCGGGGGCTCCACCTCGTCACCGAGGCGGGCGGACCCGCGGCGACGCCCACCGAACCGACCGCCCTCCCGTCGGCTCCCGTGAAGACGCTCGCGATCGGCTGCGACCACGCCGGGTTCGACATCAAAGAGGCCCTCGCCGAACACGCGAAGAGCCTCGGGTGGACGATCACGGACGTCGGCACAACCTCGACGGACAGCGTCGACTACCCGGACTTCGCGTACGCCGTGGCCCGGCTGGTCCACCTCGGGCGCGTCGCGGCCGGGCTGATGATCGACGGCGTGGGCGTGGGCTCGGCGATGGTGTGCAACAAGGTGCCGGGCGTCCGCGCGGCGCTGTGCCCCAACACGTTCGCGGCCTTCAACGCCCGCGCCCACAACGACGCCAACGTGATTACGCTCGGGAGCCGGACGATGGGCGTCGAGGTCTGCAAGCGCGTCCTCGCCGAGTTCCTCGCGACCGACTTCGAGGGCGGCCGCCACGCCCGGCGCGTCGACAAGATCAAGGACGTCGAGGCGCGTTTCCTGCCGGGCGCCGGAGGAGTGGCCTAGTGCGCGCCGACGCCCTCCCGGTGCGACCGCTCGGGTCGCTCGCCACGCTCCCACCCGACTCGCTGGCGGAGTTGTTCGGCGCCGGCGCGAGGCTCCGGCCGTCCGCGACCGTCGAGGTCGTCCGCCTCGGCGAGGTCGTGGGCCGCGTGCCGGTCGCGGCCGGCGACGCGCTCCGCCTCCGGGTCGACGCGGCGACCGAGGTGAGCGGACCGGTCCACCTGCGCGGCCCGGCGGGCGCCCTAGCTGTCGACGCCGAGGCCGTCCGCTCGAGGCTCGTGCTGCCCGACGGGCTCCGACGGGCGTGGGGCGTCGGCGAGACGGCCGTGCTCGGACTCGGACCGGTCGCGCTGGCCGTGCCGGTCGCGAGTGGGCCGGACGCCGTCGTCGAGATCGAGCGCACGCTGTGGCTCGGCGCCGGGCGCCCCGAGACGGCGCGCTGGCTCTCAGGGGTCGACCTCGCCCCGCCCGCTCCGGAGCCCGCCGATGGGCCCCTCGTCATCGAGCGCCGCGTGGTCACCGAGACCGACGTGCGGCAGGCCCGCCTCAAGCACCGCCGGATCCGGCTGACGCCGGGCCAGATCGTTACGCCCGCGGCGCAGACGCTCGCCCGCGAGGCCGGCGTGTTCGTGGACTGAGGGCGTCGACCCCGGTCGCCCCTCTCTACTGGCCCACTCGCCCCGGCTCTGCCCGCCTCGGCGCCGGGCGGACCGACTCCACCGATTCAGTCGTCCTGAGCAGAGCGGAGGGCGAAGCCCGGGGTGAGGCCGGAGCATCTCCGGCGCGCGCCTCGTAGGGCCGCCCTCCCATGGGTTACAGAGAGCCTTCTCTCCACGGCTTCGCGGCTCCGCTCAGGATGACATGGGGCGGGGTGCCCTACTCACGGGTGGAGCCCCCGCCCCCCCGTAACGCAGCCCCGATCACCGGCGGGGACGAACGAGAGCCCCGACACCAGCGTGGAGGCCGGGTATCTTTATGCGGCCTCCCCCCTCGCCCATGACGCTTCGCGCCTGTCTCGCCGCCTGCGCGGCCTTGCTCCTCGTCGTCCCCGCCCGCGCCCAGGGCATCGGCGCCGAGACGCCGCTCCGTCCGGTCACGACCGCGGCCGCCATTACGAACGCCCGCGTCGTCGTCGCGCCCGGGCGCGTGCTCGACCGCGCGACCGTCGTCGTCCGCGACGGGCGGATCGTCGCCGTCGGCGAGAACGTCGACGTCCCGTTCGACGCCGACGTCGTCGAGGGCGACTCGCTGACCGTCTACGCCGGCTTCGTCGACGCCTTCGGCATCGAGGGCGTGCCGGAGCCCGAGGACCCCGACGACTACACGGGCGACCGCGGCGACCCGCCGCGCGAACGCGCCGGCATCACCCCCGAGCGCGACGTCCGCGACCTGTTCGATCCGGGCGACGCCCGGATCAAGCAGCTCCGCGAGGCCGGCTTCACCGTCGCCCACGTGGCCCCCCGCGAGGGCCTCTTCGCCGGCCAGGGCGCCGTGATCCTCCTCCGGGAGCCGATGCGGCGGGAGTACCCCGAGGCCCTCGTCCTGACCGAGCCGATCAGCTTCGTCGCCGCGATGGACCCCGCCTCGGGCGTCTACCCGGCCACGCCGATGGGCGTCCTCGCCGTGATGCGCGAGACGGTCGAGAACGCGCGCCGCCGCCGCGCCGGCCGGACGGCCTACGACCGCGAGGCCGAGGGCGCCGCGCGGCCCCGCTTCGACCCCGTCCTCGACGCCGTCGGCACGGTCCTCGACGGCGACCGCCAGTTCGTCTTCCTTGTCGAGGACTGGCTCAACGCGTTCCGCGCGCTCCGGGCGTCAGAGGAGATGGGCCTCACGCCCGTGATCGCCGGCCTCCCCGACGCCGCGCCGCTCCTCGACCGGCTCCGCGAATCCGAGACCCCGGTCTTCACCCCCCTCGCCCTCCCCGACTCCGTCGAGGCCGACAGCGCCGCGCTCGCCGTGCCGCTCCCCTCGACCACGCCCGGCGAGGTCTCGTTCGTCTCGAACCGGCGGATCCTCTCGTACCGCGACCTCGGCGACGACCAGGCGGCGCTCACGGGCCAGAAGCGCGCGGCGGTCCGGAGCGCCGAGCGGAGCCCCGCCGCGCTCGACTCGGCCGGCGTCGCGTTCGCGTTCGGCACGTTCGAGGTCAAGCCCGCCGACGTCCACACGAATCTCCGGCGGATGGTGAACGCCGGCCTCTCGCCCGAGGCTGCGCTCGCGGCGCTCACCACGACGCCCGCCGAGCTGCTCGGCCTCGGGCGCGAGGTGGGCACGGTCGAGCGCGGGAAGCTGGCCAACCTCGTCGTCACGACCGGGCCGCTCTTCACCGACTCGACCGAGGTCCGCTACGTGTTCGTCGAGGGCGTCCGCCACGAGATCGACGCCGACGGCCCCGAGGGCGCCGACCCGGACGCCGAGGTCGAGGCCGCCGGGACGTGGGCCTACGAGGTCGTCACGCCGGCCGGGAGCCAGGAGGGCACGTTCACGCTCACCGGCGACGGCGACGACCTCTCGGGCGAGATCACCGGCGACGGCGAGACGACCCCGTTCGACTCGGTCACGCTCGAGGGCAACGTGCTCACAATGTCGTTCACCTCGAGTGAGATGGGCGCGATCACCATCACGGGCATCATCACCGACGACGAGTTCTCCGGGACGGCCGAGGTCGGCTCGTTCGGCTCGTTCCCGATCACGGCCACCCGCCGCCCCGAGTAAGCATGCGTTCTCTGCTCCTCCTCCCCCTCCTGCTGTCGCTCGCCGCGGCCCCGCTAGGGTCGGCGCCAGCCGCCGCACAGACCCCGGCGACGTTGCCGCCCGCGAGTGAGCGCGGCAGCGTGCTCATCCGCAACGCGACGGTCCACACGGTCACGAACGGGACGCTCGAGAACGCCGACATCCTCGTCGAGGACGGCGTCATCGAGCGGATCGGGACCGGCCTGGAGGCCCCGCGCGGCGTCCGCGTGGTCGACGCGACGGGCAAGCACGTGACGCCGGGCATCATCGACGCGCACAGCCACATCGCGCTGTCGTCGGTGAACGAGGCCACGAACCCGGTCGTCGCCGAGGTCCAGATGCGCGACGCGCTCGACCCGGCCGACATCGGGATCTACCGCGCGCTGGCCGGCGGCGTGACCACGATCCACACGATGCACGGGTCGGCCAACCCGGTCGGCGGCGAGAACGAGACGATCAAGCTCCGCTGGGGCACGCTCGACCCCGACGGGCTCCTGTTCGAGGGCGCCCCGCGGACCATCAAGTTCGCGCTCGGCGAGAACCCGACGCGCGTCCACGGCCAGGGCCGCGGCATCCGGCCGGCGACGCGGATGGGCGTCGAGCAGGTCTACCGCGAGGCGTTCACCGACGCCCGCGCCTACCGCCAAGCGCAAACCGAGGCCGAGGCGGCCGGCCGGCCCCTCCCGCCGGTCGACCGCCGCCTCGAGACGCTCGCCGACATCCTCGACGGCGAGGTCCTCGTCCACTGCCACAGCTACCGGGCCGACGAGATCCTGATGCTGCTCGACGTGTTCGAGGACTTCGGCATCGAGCGGGTCACGTTCCAGCACGCCAACGAGGCGTTCAAGGTGGCCCCCGAGCTGGCCGCCTTCGGCGCCGGCGCGAGCGTCTTCGCCGACTGGGGGAACTACAAGTTCGAGGTCTACTACTCGTCGGCCTACAACGCGACGATCCTGGCGCAAAACGGCGTCCGCACGTCGGTCAACTCCGACGACGCCGGGCTCCTGCGGTACCTGTACCACGAGGCGGCCAAGACCCAGCGCTACGGCGGGCTGACCGACGACCAGGCCCTCGCGCTCGTCACGCTCAACCCGGCGTGGCAGCTCGGCATCGACGACCGCGTCGGGAGCATCGAGGAGGGCAAGGACGCCGACCTCGCCGTGTTCTCGGCCCCCCCGCTCTCGGTCTACGCCCGCGTCGACATGACGTTCGTCGACGGCGTGGCCCGCTTCGACCGCGCCCGCGACGGCGACGACCAGCGGCTCTACGTCGACCCCGAGGAGGAGATCACGGCGCTCCCCTCGCAGTCGAGCGCCCACTCGGCCTCGTGCCTCCTCGGCACCGACCTCTACGAGCTCGCCCTCGGCGAGTAGCTCCCCCCGCGTCTCCCCCTCCGCCTCGGCCCCGAGGCGGGCCGACTCGACTCCGTCCGCTCATGCGCCCGTTCCTCCTCGCCCTCGCCGTCCTCACGGCCGCGCCCGCGTTCGCGCAGGGCCCGCAGTACCGCGCCCGCGCCGGGACGTTCGCGCTCACCGACTGCCGCATCGAGACCGTCACGCGCGGCGTCATCGAGCGCGGGACGGTCGTGATCGAAGACGGGCGGATCACGGGCGTCGGCGACGCCGCGGTGCCGGCCGGCGCGACGCAGGTCGCGTGCGGTGGCGGGACGGTCTACCCCGGCATGATCGACGCCGGCACGCGGCTCGGGCTCCAAGAGATCGGCTCGCAGGAGGAGACGCAGGACTACGACGAGGTCGGCGACGTGACGCCGCAGATGAAGGCCCTCACGGCGATCAACGTGTCGTCGGTCCACATCCCGATCACGCGCGTCTCGGGCGTCACGACGACGCTCTCGGTCCCGCAGGGGGCGCTCATGCCGGGCACGGCGGCGCTCGTCAACCTCCACGGCTACACGCCGGAGCAGATGGCGACGGGCTTCGAGGCCGTCGTCCTCAACTTCCCGATGTCGGGCCGGCGCGGGCGGTTCGACCGGCGCGAGCAGGAGGCCATCGACAAGGCCGCGAAAGAGGCGGTCGAGAAGCTCGACGAGGTCTGGGAGCAGGCCGTCCTCTACGCACGGATCGACTCGGCGCGGATTGCGGGCACGCCGGACGCCTCGATGGCGTACCAACCCGAGTTCGCCGCGCTCCTCCCGGTCGTGCGTGGGACGATGCCGCTCCTCGTCGAAGCGAACGCCGCGACCGACATCGTCAAGGCCCTCGAGTGGCTGGAGGACAAGGACGTCCGCGCGATCCTCACCGGCGTGGCCGAGGGCTGGCGCGTGGCCGACCGGATCGCCGAGGCGGGGCTCCCCGTCATTGCCGGCCCCGTGCTCGGGCTCCCGACGCGCGCCTCCGACCGCTACGACCGGACCTACCAGAACGCGGCGCTCCTCGCGCAGGCCGGCGTCACCGTCGCCCTCCGCACGGACGACGGGATGCAGAACTACCGCAACCTCCCGTTCCACGCCGGCTTCGCCGTGGCCTACGGCGAGGAGCTCAGCTTCGACCGGCAGGCGGCGCTCGAGGCCATCACGATCACGCCCGCCCGCATCTTCGGCGTCGACGACGACCTCGGGAGCGTGGAGGTGGGCAAGAGCGCGACGCTGTTCGTGGCCGACGGCGACCCGTTCGAGCCCGCGACGCAGGTCACGGCGCTGTTCATCGACGGCTATCAGATCCCGCTCGTCAGCCGCCAGTCGGAGCTCTACGAGGAGTACCTCCAGCGCGTCCCGGGCCTCCGGACAGTCGGCGAGGCGGAGTAGCCCAGAGTCACGCGGTGCCGAAGACCTCGGCGAACTCGGCCCGTTGGGCGGCATCCCCCAGCATCAGCAGATCGGAGCCCGGCGTGAGCACGGTCTCAGCCGAGAGGTCGGTCGTGACCTCCCCGTCGCGCTCGAGGCCGATGACCGTCATCCCCGTCCGCGCCCCGATCCCCGTCTCGGCCAGGGTCTTCCCGACGAGCGCCCTCGGCGACGGGACCGAGAACAGGTCGACCTCCTCCCCTAGCACCAGGAGTTCCTTCCCCTTGAGGACCGAGAGGACGGCCTGCGCCCCGAGCGTGGCGTAGCTCAGGACGAAGTCGGCCCCGGCCCGGTGGATGGCCCCCAGCGTCCGGTCGTGGGTGATCCGGCTGACGATGCGGAGGTCCGGGTTCAGCTTCCGGCAGTACGCGGCGAGGTAGACGTTCATCGCGTCGTCGTTGGTCGTGAGCACGACGGACGGGGCGTCGAGGATGCCGGCCTCGCAGAGCCGCTCGTAGTCGGCCGCGTCGCCGACGACGACCCGCCCGCACTCGGCCTCGAGGCGGCTGCAGAGGGCCGCCTGCTGCTCGATGAGGTTGACCGGCACGCCGCGCCGCCGGAGCGCCCGGACGGCCGCCGCCCCGACCCGCCCGCCGCCGACCACGACGACGGGGTTCGGGTTGGCGCTGTAGATGACGAGGAGCTCGTCGAGCGCGCTGAGTTGGGCATCGGTCCCGATCACGACGAGCACGCTCGACGGCGAGAGCGACATGTCGGGCCGGGCCGGCCGGAGGTGCCCGTGCTCCCACACGCCGACGATGCTCACGCCGGTCATCTGACGGAGCCCCGTCTCCCGCACCGTCCGCTTCGCGAGGGGCGTCCGGTAGACGGGGAGCTCGGCCAGGAGGAGGTCCTCGTAGTGGCCGATCGGGTGGGACCGTGCGTGGAGCGCGTTGACCCGGTTGGCGAGCTGCTCGCCGAGCCAGCGCTTGAGCGGGAGGACACGCGTGGCCCCGCTGAGCTCGAGCACGTCGACGGCCTCCTCCGCGTTGGCGATGGCCACGACGGGCGCGTCCGGAGACACCTCACGGACGGTCAGGATGATGCTCGTGTTGACGGTGTCCTCGCGGTTGGCGACGACGAGCCGCGCGCGGTCGAGCGCCAGCGCCCGGTACGTCGCCGGGCTGTCGACCTCGCCCGTCACGACGGAGAGGTCGTCGAGGTGGTGGGAGGCGGCCACGGCGGGGTCCTCCTCCAGTACGACGTACGGGACGCCCTCCTGCTCCAACCGCCGGACGAGCACCGGCGTGATCGAGTCGGTCCCGCACACCACGACGTGGCCCGTCATCCCTCGCGGGACCGCGCGCGGCGCCCGCATCCGGACCTGCGACTCGAGCCAGGGCGCGTAGAAGAACCGGATGAACGCGAACGGCAGGACGATGAGCAGGAGCACGATCCCCGAGACGAGGACGAGGATGCTGAACAGCCGCCCGAGGTCGCTCTCGAACGTGATGTCCCCGAACCCGAGCGTGCTCATCACGGTCAGCGTCCAGTAGAACCCCGTGACCCACGAGTGCTCCTCCCCCTCGTAGAGCATCACGAAGTGGAACACGACCGCGTAGACCACGATCACGGCGCACACGAACGCCACGTAGGCCATCAGCGACCGGACGTTGCGGCGCACCTCCGTGTCGCTGAAAAAATACGAGAGCTGGACGCCGACGAACTTCATCGTGCGGCCCCGCGGGGGGGGCGGGGAGGGGCGCCGACCGGCTCACTCTTGAAGGGTGCGGGCATACGTTCCGGGAGCGCGGGCATGGCCAAGTCCGAGGGGCGGGCGAGTGGGAAGCTAGACGTCCCCGCCCGCCTCGGCGCCGAGGCGGACGGACCCGGGACCCGGCCGCGCCCGTTCACGGCCCGTGCCCGACCCCGTCCTCCTGCTCCACGGCCTCGGCCGGACCGGCCTCTCGATGCTCCCCATGGCGCGGGCCCTCCGCACCGC
This sequence comes from Rubrivirga marina, assembly GCF_002283365.1. Classification (NCBI taxonomy): domain Bacteria; kingdom Pseudomonadati; phylum Rhodothermota; class Rhodothermia; order Rhodothermales; family Rubricoccaceae; genus Rubrivirga; species Rubrivirga marina. Next base: position 4,595,824 of record NZ_MQWD01000001.1, read on the forward strand.
GGGCTTCGACCCGCACGTCGTCGACTATCCCTCGCGGAAGCACGCCATCGCCTCGCTCGTCGACCGCGTCGTGGTGCCGCGGGTCGACGCGCTCCTCGATGAGGGCGCCGAGCGGGTCCACTTCGTGACGCACTCGCTCGGCGGCGTCCTCGTCCGCGCCTTCGCCGCCGACCGGGCCGACGCCGGAGAGCCCCTCCCGAAGGGCTCGCGGGCCGTCATGCTGGCGCCGCCCCACGCCGGCTCCGAAGTCGCCGACGCGCTCCGCGAGCGCGAGCCGTTCCGGTCGGTCCTCGGGCCGTCCCTCGGCGAGCTCGGCACCGATGAGGGCACCGGGCCCAACGCGCTCGGGCCCATCCGCGGGGTCGAGACCGGCGTGATCGCGGGGACGCGGGCCATCGTCCCCTTCGGCCGGCTGTTCGACGGGCCGCACGACGGGCTCGTCTCCGTCGACAGCGCCCACGCGCCCGACGGGCTGGCCGACCGCGCCGTCGTGCCCAAGACCCACGCGCTCCTCATGATGTCTCCGACCGTCATCCGCCTGACCGTCCGGTTCTTGTGGACCGGCCAGTTCGCCGAACCGGAGGGCGCCTGAAACCGCTTTCGGAGCCGTCCCGTCTCACCACGCTTCGACCTCCCGCTACGCGCCATGACCCGGAAGTACGCCTCGCTCATCGGCTGGGGCCACTACGCCCCCGAGAACGTCGTCACCAACGACGACCTCGCCCAGATCGTCGACACCAACGACGAGTGGATCCGGTCTCGGTCCGGCATCGAGCAGCGCCACTTCGTGAGCGAGGACCAGGCCACAAGCGACCTCTGCGTCGAGGCCGGCCGCCGGGCGCTCGAGACGGCCGGCGTGGACCCCGCGGACATCGACCTCGTCCTCGTCGCGACGTCGAGCCCGGACGAGCTCACGCCGCCCGTGTCGAGCCGCGTCCAGCACCGGCTCGGGTGCGCCAACGCCGGCGCCATGACGCTGATGGTCGGGTGCACGGGGTTCGTCTACGGCCTCGTCACGGCCGACCAGTTTATCCAGACCGGCGCGTACGAGACGATCCTCCTCGTCGGCGCCGAGGTAATCTCAAAGAACCTCGACATGGAGGACCGGACGACCTGCGTCCTGTTCGGCGATGGGGCCGGGGCCGTCGTGCTCCAGGCGACCGACCGGCCGTGCGGCGTCCGCTCGTTCGAGCTCGGCAGCGACGGCTCGCAGGCCGACGTCCTCATCGCGCCGGCCCCCGGCACGCGGATCCCCGTCAGCCAGGAGATCGTCGACAACCGGACCCATTACCTCCGGATGGATGGCCGCGCCGTGTTCAAGTTCGCGACGCGGACGATGGGCGAGTCGCTCCAGCGCGTGATGGCGAAGGCCGGTGTCGGCGTGGACGATATCGACCTGTTCGTCCCACACCAGGCCAACGCGCGGATCATCGAGTACGCCGCCAAGCAGTTCGGCCTGCCGCCCGAGAAGGTGGTCATGAACGTGGCCGACTACGGCAACACGTCGGCCGCGACGATCCCGATCGCGTTGTCTGAGGCGCTCGACGCGGGGCGGGCCTCGGCCGGCGACACGCTCGCGTTCGTGGGGTTCGGGGCCGGCCTCACCTGGGCCGCCTGCCTGTTCGACCTCGGCCCCCTCGCCGTCGAGCCCGCCGACGAGGACGCCGAGGCGGGCCGCCAGACGTTGGGCGACGGGGCCCCGGCGGACTCGGTGATCGACGACCGCGGCGTGGTCAAAGGCCTCATCGCGTGAGGCCCGAAGCGGACGCCCGCGTCCGCTTGACCTGACGGGTCGGCAGCGAAAACGCGTCACTCCAGTCCGACTCCGGGGGGTTCGACGCGCGGCATGACCTGTGCACGGGCTCTCTCCCCCACCACTCCGATCGCCCATGCGTGCTCTTCTGCTCCTCTTTCTTTCGGCTGGCCTCGCCGTCGGCTGCACGTCCTCCCGGTACGACCGCTACGGCCGCAGCTACCCCGCCTCGGCGCGCGCCGGGAGCCAGGGGGGGCAGGAACGCTACGTCGTCTGCCACAAGAATCGGAACACGCTGACGCTGCCGGCGCCCGCCGTCCGCGCCCACCTCAACCACGGCGACGACTTCGGCTCGTGCAACCGCCGAGGCCGCAACGACCGCCGAGTCGACCGCCGCGGCAACCGGCGTGACGATCGCCGGGACGACCGCGCCGAGCGCCGGGACCACGATGACGATCGGGGCCGCGGGCGAGGTCGAGGCAACGGTCGGGGCCGAGGCCACGGCAACCACTGATCCGCCTCGGACGAGAGAACGGGCGGGGCTCTGCCGAAACAGGTCGTAGGGCGGCCCGCGGAGCCTAGATTGGGGTCCGCCCATCCCACCCGTCCATGCGATTCCTCGCCGCCGCGGCCCTGGCCGCCCTCCTCGTCGCGCCCGCCAGCGCCCAGCAGCTCGACCTTATCGGAACCGTCGAGCTCCCGACCATCCCCCGTCCCGGCGCCGACGAGCCCCGCGACCCCGACTCCGTCGGCATCCCCGACGTCGTCGGCGGGTCCGATGTCTGGGCCTACACGGCCAACGACGGGTCGGAGTACGCCATCATGGGCAACGTCGAGGGCATCGCCGTCGTCGCCGTGCCGTCGCTGGAGGTCGTCGCCCAGATCCCCGGCCCGACGCAGGACGCGCCGTTCTACTGGCGCGACATCAAGACATACGGCTCGTTCGCCTACGTCTCGGCGGAGGCCTACGGGCCGAGCGAGGGCCTCCAGGTGATCGACCTCCGCGGGCTCCCGCACCACGCCGAGGAGATCGCCGTCGTCCGCGGCGAGAACGACCGGCTCGTGTCGAGCCACAACCTCTCGATCGACACCGTCACGGGCTACGCCTACATGCTGAACTCGGACGGCAACGAGATCATCGTGGTCGACCTCTCGGACCCGATCCATCCCATCGACGTGTCGTCCGTGCCGGTCCCGGACTCGCACGACGTGTTCGCCCGCGGCGACACGCTGTACGTGGCCGAGGGACGGAACCCGACGTTCTCCGTCTGGGACATGAGCGACAAGATGAACCCGGTCCAGATGGCCCAGGTCACCGTCCCCTCGCCTGGCTACGTCCACAACATCTGGCCGACCGACGACGGGATGTACGCCCTGACGACCGAGGAGACGGTCGACAAGACGGTCAAGGTCTGGGACCTCTCGGACCTTGAGAACCCGACGCTCGTCGGGAATTGGTTGGGCGCGAGCCGGCTGGCCCACAACGTCCAGATCGACGGCGACCACGCCTTCGTCTCGCACTACTCGTCGGGCGTCTACGTCCTCGACATCACGGACATCGAGAACCCGGTCGAGGTGGCCCACTTCGACACGCACCCCGAGAACGACGACGCGGCGTTCTACGGCAACTGGGGCGTCTCGATGCCGACCCCGGGCGGCTACCTCTACACGAGCGACCTCGAGGGCACGCTGACCGTCCTCAAGTGGGACCCGGGCTCGCCGAACCTCTAGCCATCCGGCCTCTCCCTCGTCCGTCCCTGCCCGCCTCGGTCCCGCGCCGAGGCGGGCGGTGTCGTCTCAGGCCGAGCGCGTACTGCGGGACCGGATGACGGCCATTCTGCCACTTCGCCGTAGTGTGGGGTGGCCCCACCCTCCCAGTTCCATGACGACCCGGCTCTCCCTCCTTCTCCTCGCGGCCCTCACGCTCCCCCTCACCGCCTGCGGAGGCGACGACGGCGGCGACTTCGACGGCGACGTCGAAGAGACCGGCGAGCCGGGCATGTTCGGGCGGATGCAGGAGATGCAGAACGCCGTCGAGCGGATCCAGGAGCAGGCCGAGAAGCCGCCGGCCGACCCGGTCAACTTCCGGACGCTCCGCGAGCTGCTCCCCGAGGAGGCCGCCGGCCTCCCGCAGGCCGAGGTCGAGGGCTCGACCGACGGCGCGATGGGCTTCTCGATCTCGCAGGTCGAGGCGACCTACGGCGAGGAGGGAGGCGAGTCCGAGATCGACCTGAGCATCCTCGACTACGGCGCGATCCCGTCGATGGCCATGATGGGCCTCGGCTGGACGATGGCCGACATCGACCGCGAGTCGGGCTCGACGTACGAGCGGACGATCTCGTTCGGCGGCGAGCGGGGCTACAGGAAGTACGACTCCCAGAACCGCTCCGGCGAGTTCAGCCTCGTCGTCGCCGACCGGTTCGTGGTCCAGGTCGAGGGCTCGGGCGTCGAGGACGACGACCTCGAGGCGGCCCTCCGCGCCGTCGACCTGAGCGGCCTCGCCGACCTCCGCGACGAGGGCCGGCCGGACGCCTAACCCGTTATCTTCGCCGGGCACCCGACGCCCGTGCCCGTTCGCGCGCCGCATCCCCAGCGCGCCGGCGGCCACGGGCGTTGGTGCGTCGGCTCGGGTTCGACGGGCCTTCGCCGAGCGGAGGAATCGACGCACACGGCGGGACGTATCCTCCGAAACGCCCTCGCCGCCATGCTCGACTCGCTCCCCGACGCTGCTCGCGTCTGGCTCTTCCCCCTCGACCGCACGCTCGACTCCGACGCGGCCGACGCGCTCCGCCGGTCGGTCGCCGACTGGCTCCCGTCGTGGACGAGCCACGGGCGCCCCGTCCAGGCCGAAGCGGAGGTGCTCGCCGGCCGCGCGTTCGCCGTCGGCGCCGTGATCTCCGAGGCCGACCTGAACGCCGGCGTCTCGGGGTGTGGGATCGACTCGATGGAGCGGGCCGTGAGCGCTGCGCTCGACGCCCACGGCCTCGCGCTCGCGTCGCCGCTTGCGGTCACCTTCCGCGACGCCGACGGCGCGTGGCAGACCGCACCGCGGCCGGCCTTCCGCCGGCTGACCAAGAGCGGCGAGGCCGGGCCCCAGACGCCCGTGCTCGACGTGACGGCGACGACCGTGGGCGGCCTCCGGGCGCACGGCGTGGAGCGCCCGGCCGGTGAGACGTGGGCCGCGCGGGCGTTCGCGCTCGCCTAGGTGCGCGTCCGGTCCGTCCGGTTCTCTAAGCGACCGCGGTCTGGAGCCGGCCACGAGATCGCGCTCGGCACGCTCGCCATCGCCGTCCTCTTCGGGGTCGGGACCGCCGGGTACATGCTCATCGAGGGGTGGGCCCCGATGGACGCCCTGTACATGACGTTCATCACCCTCGCGACGATCGGGTTCAGCGAGGTCCAGCCGCTCTCGGCCCTCGGCCGGCTGTTCACGATCGGCCTCGGGGTCGTGGGCATCGGTACGTTCGCGACGATCGCCACGCGCGTCGTCCAGCTCCTCGTGCTCAACGACGCCTTCCGCCAGCGGGCCATGCAACGCCGGATCGACCGCCTCTCCGACCATTACATCATCGCCGGCTACGGCCGCCTCGGGCAGCGGATCGCGCGGGACCTCGCGGCCGCCGGCCGCGACATCGTGGTGGTCGACCGCCGTGACGACCGGGCCGCCCAGCTCGCCGACGCCGGCTACGCCTACGTCCAGGACGAGGCCGAGGAGGAGGCCACGCTCCGGGCCGCCGGGCTCGAACGCGCGGCCGGGCTCGTCCTCGTGCTCCCCCAGGACGCCGCCAACGTGTTCGTCGCCCTCTCGGCCCGCGAGATCATGGACGGCCGCGACCTCTTCATCGTGGCCCGGACCAACGAGCAGACGTCGATCAACAAGCTCCTCCGCGCCGGGGCCGACAAGGTCATCTCGCCGCTCGAGATCGGCGCCGACCGGATCGCGCAGACGATCCTCCGCCCGCGCGTCGACCGGTTCATGGAGCAGGTCCTCGGCGTCGACGCGCTCGACTTCGACCTCGAAGAGGTGACGGTCGGGGCCGGGAGCCTCTTGGACGGCCGCTCCCTGGCGGCGGTCGACTTCCGGCGCCACTTCGACGCGGTCGTCGTCGGCGTGCTCCGGTCGGCGACGGGCGAGTGGCGGTTCAACCCGGACGCCCAACTCGCGCTCGCGGCCGGCGACGCGCTCATCGTGCTGGCGACGCCCGAGCAGATCCGGACCATCCGCGCCGAGGCCGCCGCGTCGCGGTAGAGGACCCCTCGCGGGACGGCCGGCACCCGCCGCCTCGGCGCCGAGGCCGGACCGGTGGAGAGACGGTCGGGCGGCGACGGTCGCACCAGGGGAGTGGGCACGGATCCTGCGCGCGCGCCCGTTTGTCGGACTGAAGCGGGATCGGGGCCGGTGGCACGGCCCCTGGAGAGGTCTTCGCGGACCCCCCTCCGCCCCCCGCGGTATACTCGACACACACTTGATTTCTGTCCCCATGCGTGTTCTCTCAGCGGCCTTGGTCGCCCTCCTCGCGCTGGCCCTCCCAGCGACGGCTCAAAGCCAGGCCGACCTGGCCGCCGACGCCGCCATCTCCCAGGACTTCGCCGACGACGGCAACGTCAGCTACTTCAGCCAGTCCTGGCTCGTCGACACGATGGAGCGGCGGACGGCCACGTCCATCGCCGACGTGCCGCGCGTCTACTACGACTACTACATCGTGCCGGAGGGCCAGAACCGGCTCGAGGCCCGGCTCTCGCTGTACCGCCGGTTCGGCGGCGACCGCGACGTGATCAAGCCGCTCCTGTGGCTCCTCAACCGGAACGACCTCGAGGCCCTCAGCCCCGGCGACACGCTCGTCGTGCCGACCCACTTCGGGCTCGACTTCCGGGCCTACTCGCCGTTCCCGCGCTACTACCCCGGCGCCCGCGACCTCGACCAGATCGTGATCCTCGACAAGCAGATCCAGGCGTGGGGCGCCTACGCCCACGGCGAGCTCGAGCGGTGGGGCATCATCAACACGGGCAACGAGAGCGGCCGGACGCCGAGCGGCCGGTTCAACGTCAACTGGAAGCAGGACTACCGCGTCTCGACGCTCAGCCCCGGCTACGGCTCGACGGCCCCCGACGCCGAGCTCTGGGAGATGTACTGGGTCATGAACCTCCACGAGCAGCGCGGCATCCACATGCACCAGTACGCGCTCCCGACTTCCGGCCCGGCCTCGCACGGCTGCATCCGCCTCCTCGAGCCCGACGCGAAGTGGCTCTACGAGTGGACCGACACGTGGGACGTCGAGAACCAGCGCGAGCACATCTCGTCGGCCGGCGGCCGGATCACGGACCAGGGCACGATGGTGCTCATCATCGGCGACGACATCTCGGAGCCGCCGCAGCCGTTCCTCCACCGGCCGCAGTACCCGGTCATCCGGATGGTCAACCTCCCGCCGGACCCGTACGACGTGCCGCCGGGGACCGACCAGCAGCGGGCCTTCGACCGCCTCGCCGGCCGCTAGCCCCGCCCGCCTCGGTCCCGAGGCCGACGACCTAGACGAGACGAGCCCCCCGCCAGCGTCGGCGGGGGGCTCGCTTCGTTCCGAAGGGGCGGAGGCTACTCCTCGACCGGCTCGACGTGGATGAGGACGCCGGGCTGCGGCTCCTGCTCGATCCGGACGAACTCGCGCGTCTCGGGCGCGACGTAGAACACGAACGCCGTGCCGGGCCCGCCGCCGGTCTCGACCGGCCACGCCGTCTGGCCGTCGATCTCGGTCGGCGCGCCGACCGAGATGGGCACGGCCACGACGCCCTGGCCCGGCGCGAGCATGTGGATCTCGCCCCGATAGCCCTCTTCGTACGGCAGGGCTCGGACGATCTCGAACAGGAGCGCCCCGTCGAAGACCGGCGCGTCGAACGGGACCTCCTCCGTCTCTCCGTTCACCACGACCGTCGCCGCGCCGTCGCCGTAGGTGACCTCGACGGTGTTGGTGTTCGCCGTCGTCGAGCCGGAGACCGGCGCGAGCGAGGGGTAAGCCGCGACGGTCGTCTGCTCGATGCGCTGGCCGGCGATCGAGATGTCCTGCACGAGGCGACCGGTGATGGTCCCGGCGGCCTGGTCGACCTCGGCCGACCACGTGAGGGTGCCGGCCTCCTGCTGGACGGGCTCGACGACGCGGATCACGAAGTCCTGCGAGCGCGACATGAGCACGTCCGTTTCGAGCCGGTCCAGGCCGGGCCGGAGCTCGACGGCCGGCGTGGCCGCCTCGGCCTCGAGCGCGGCGAGCGACTCCTCGGTCACGGGCTCGCTCACGATGAGCGCGTCGCCGGTGGCCTGCGTCGTCGTCTGCACGATCGTCCGCGTCGCGGGGTCGACGTAGTACGTCTGCGGGCGGGGCGGGCGCGTGCCCGAGCCGGTCTGCTCGACGGCCCACGCCATGACCGGCTGGCCGCCGGTCGGCGTGACCTCCTCCATGCCCGTCACGGAGAGCGTGTAGTCGCGGACGCGCGACTCGGACGTGAACGTGGGGACGACGGCCGTGTAGCCCTCTGCGAACGGGAGCGACCGCACGATGAGCGGCAGGACCTCCGGCTGAAACGGCTCCTGGCGGAGCGTGATGTCGAACGGGAGCGCGGCGAAGTCGTCGCCACTGGCGAAGCTCCCGGTGACGGTCGCGCCGTCGTACGTCGTCGTGCCCGAGCTGCCGCGGGAGGTCCGCTCCCGGGAGATGGGCCGGAGCGACGGCCAGGCGAACGTGGACGAGACGTCGTAGACCTGGCCGGCCTGTGGGATGTCGGCGTCGGTCGAGAGCGTGACCGTGTCGTCGTTCTTCTGGACGGTCGTGGTGAGCGTGCCGAGGTCGCGACGGCGGGCGCCTGTCGCGGCGACGGACACCGTCTCATCGCCGAGCGTAAGGTCGGCGGTCATCAGGTCCGGGTGGCCCGGGCGGAGCGTGACGGGCTCCTGAGCAAAAAGGGGCGCCGCGAAGAAGGCGAGAGCGGCGAGCGTGAGAAGGCGCATGCGTGGGGTAGGGTGAAATCGCACGGGGTGGACGAGAGATACGGGCCGCCCTCCAGCGGGGTCCCCGCGAACGGACCGAGGCAGACCGCATGGACCGCCAGCGCCCGTTCGCGGACGATGCCGGACTACTCGGCCGGGGCGATCTCGACGGTGACGCCCGGCTGCGGCGAGAACTGCGTCTTGAGCAGCTCACGCGTCTCGGCCTCGACGTAGTACGTCATCGTGACCGGACCCATCTCGGTCGACACGGGCCACACGGTGCGCTCGTCCATCGTCTCCTGGGCCCCCACCGTGTAGACCACGTCGATGGGCGCGTCGGGCGACTGCGCGGTGAAGGCCTGCATCCGGGCGACGGTCCCCTCGATCAGCGGGAGGCTCTGGGCGACCTCGCCGGCCCACGCGCTGTCGAAGACCGGGGCGTCGGTCATCAGCGTGACCGTCGTGGCGTCGCCCTCAGGCGGCGTCACCATCCCGACGACGCCCTCGGACATGAACTCCAGGGAGACCTCGATCGGGCCGCCCATCGAGTTGTGGGTGCGCGGGACGAGCGTCGCGGCGTCGGCCGCGATCGAGTCGGTCTGTGCGAGGCCCTGCATCGGGACCGAGATCTCGGTCACGCGCGTGACGACGCCGTCCTCGATGGTGAGGGTCTCGGTCGCGGTCCCGACGTTCTGCCGCATCGGAGCGACAAGGCGGACGGTGAACGACTCGGTGCCGGCCTCGAGCCAGTCGGTCGTGAGCATCCCGTCGCCCGGCGTGAGGACGAGCGTGTCGGCGGGGGCGTCCTGGGCGGTCGCGCCGCCGACGGCGAACGCGAGGAGAAGGAGCGTGAGGAGAGAGCGCATGGGGAGGTGTGTCGGGGTGGGAAAGACTACTGGCGAACGAAGTGGACGAGGTAGCCCGGCGCCGGGGCGAACGCGATCCGGAGGAGGTCCCGCGTGTCGGGGTCGACAGCGTACGAGCGAGTCCGACCTTCGGGCGTGGTTTCTTCGACGATCCAGGCCGAGACCGTCTCGCCGTCGGGCCGGGCGACGTCGTCGCGGCCGACGACCTCCAGTTCGAGCTCCTCGAGGCGGTCCTCGGCCGTGAACACCGGGACAACGGCCGTGTAGCCGACCTCGAACGGGAGCGACCGCGCGACCGTCCGGTTGGCGCCGAGCCCGAAGACCGGCGCGATCAGCTGGAGGTCGACCGGGATCGGTTCGGCGTCGGCGTCCTGGTACGTCCCGACGACACGGAGCCCGTCGAACGCAAGCGACTCGACCTCGTCGCCGCGCGCGTTGTGGTCGACCCGGACGTGCGAGATCGGCGTGAGCGACGGCCACTCAAAATGCGTCGTGTCCTGAACCTGGTCGCCCCCGCTGCCCATCACGATGTCGACCGTGGTGGCGACGGTGACCGTCCCGTCGTCGTGGTGCGTGACGGCCTGCTCGACGGTCCCGAGCGGCTGGAGCTGGGGCTGGACGAGCGAGACGTCGAACGTCCCGGACGCGAGCGTGACCGCCTCGGTGTCGAGGTCGGGGTGGCCGGGCGCGAGGCGGACGGGCGCCTGCGCGAGCGCGGGGAGCGTGACGAGAAGGGCGGCGAGCGCCGCGAACAAACGGGACATCCCGAAAGGCGGAGGTGAGCCCGGCCCTACGGCGCCTCCCCCCTCCCGAGTTACGCCGCCTCGGTGCCCCGCGGGCCGACCGAGGCGGACGGCGTCAGCGCCGCGCCTCGCCCAGCCGCCGCCGGAACGAGATGGCGAAGCCGATCCCGAGGATCCCCGTGCCGAGCCAGAGCAGCGAGATGAACGGCTTCTCGTAGGCCTGGACCACGACCCACTCCTCCTGGGCCACCGTCGCCCCGTCGAACACGAGGTTGATGGCGCCCTCGTCGACGACCATCCCGGCGAACGCCGCGCCGAGGCCCCAGTCCGTCGCCCGGTTCTGGACGTACTGCTGGCGCCGGTCGGTCGTGATGACGTAGACCGGCCGGAGCACACGCGTCTCGCCGGTCGTCTCGTTGACGACGGTCAGACGCGCGGCGACGGCGAGGTCGACCGAGTCGCGCTGGAGGCCGACGGCGTCGAGGTCGACGTCGAGCTCGTAGTCCTCGAACGTGACCGTAAAGGCGGGGTCGTGGGCCGGCGTCGCCAGCTTGACCGAGTCGCCCCGCGCGAGCGTGACCTCGGCCTGGCCCTCCGTCGGCGTCTCGCTCATGGCGCTCGGGAAGACGGCCACGTAGAGGTCGCGCGCGACGCCCTCGCGGACGTGCGGGTGCTGGATCCACTGGTCGCGGCCGTCCTTGTAGACCACGTTCCGCGTCTGGAACTGCGTCCCGCGCCGGTCGACGACGTCCATCACGTAGACCGGCCGGCCCTCGTCGTTGACCTCCTGGCCCGCGTACGTGAACCGGTAGCCGTCCGCCGCGACGGTCCGGCCGAGCGGGACGACGACGTTCTCGCGGCTGCCCTGGACGTCGGTCCCGTTGCCGTCCGAGATCGGGTCGTTGAAGACCGACGAGGCGAAGATGCCGAGCAGCATCAGCCCGAACCCGACGTGCGAGAGGCTCCCGCCGACCATCTTGAGGTTGCCCCGCCCGACCCGCCACATCACGCTGAGGTTGCCCCACAGCATGAAGAACGACGCGAACAGGAGGAGCAGGAGCAGGAGCGACGTCCCGTGCGTCTGGAAGAACGTGCCCACGGCCGCCGGCAGGAGGCCCGCCTCGGCGGGCGCGACGGCCCCGGCGGGCGCCTCGACGCCGAGCCCCGGGCCCGGCGCGACCGTCTCCTGGACGAACGGCGTCAGGAGCACGACGGCGGCGGTGCTCACGACGGTCGCCACGACGGGCCGGAACAGGACGCGGTTGGCGTCCTCGACCGTCATCTTCCGCCACCACATGAGCTGGCCCATCCCCGCGAGGAACGCGATGCCGACCGCGAGGGGCAGCGTCCACGTGTTGTAGAACGCGACCGGGACCGCGGCCGGGTTGTCGCGGAACAGCTTCCCGAAGATGGGCGCCGACGTGCCGAGCGCGATCACGCCGCCCGTGACGGCGAGGAGCAGGGCGCCCGTGAACACGAGCGATTCACGGCTGAGGATCGCCGGCGGCGACGTGGGCTCCGGGAGGTCCCGCCAGCGCCACGCCAGGAACCCGAAGCCGAGCAGGCCCACCGTCGAGATCCACAGGAGCAGCTGGTTGTAGAGCCCGAGGTCGACGAAGCTGTGGACCGAGACGTCGCCCAGGATGCCGCTCCGCGTGAGGAACGTCGAGTAGATGACGAGTTGGAAGGCGAGGACGCTCAGCCAGAGCGCCGCCTTGTGGCCGGCCGCCGTCTTTTTCTGGACCACCATCGCGTGGAGCGCCGCCACGGCGAACAGCCACGGCACGAGCGACGAGTTCTCGACGGGGTCCCACGCCCACCAGCCGCCGAAGCTCAGCGTCTCGTAGGCCCACCAGCCGCCCATCATGATGCCGATGCCGAGGATGCCGGAGCCCACGAGCGCCCACGGCAGCGCCGGCTTCACCCACTGCGTGTAGCGCCGCCGGTAGAGCCCGGCCACGGCGAACGCGAACGGGACCATCAGGAGCGTGAACCCGACGAAGAGGGTCGGCGGGTGGATCGTCATCCAGGGGTTCTGGAGGAGGTCGTTGAGGCCCTGACCGTCGGCCGGGACGAAGCCCGGGTCGGTTGCGAACATGGGCGCGTCGGGAAACTTCTCGGCGAGCGTCACGAACGGGCTGGCCCCGACCGGGAGCGGCCCGAGGCGGAGGCCGACGACCATCGACAGGAGGAACGCCTGGCACAGCGACACGACGGCTAAGACGGGCGCGGAGAACACGCGGCGGTTCTCGTTGGCGACCGGCCCGCCGTCCGTCCGGACGGACCACCGGACGAGGAGGCCGGCGACGACCGTCGTCATGAGGATCCACAGGAGGAACGAGCCCTCCTGGCCGGCCCAGAACGCCGAGAGCTGGTACCGGAACGGCATCGCCGTCGACGTCTGCTGGTAGACGTAGGCGTACTCGAACCGGTGGCCGAACAGGGCCGTCCACAGCATGGCCGAGGCGAGGCCGGTGCCGCCGGCGACGGCGGCCCAACTCCAGCGGCCAACGCGGGCCCACTCGTCGGAGCGAGCGCCGTCGGCGCGGGAGGCGAGGGCGTAGGCCACGACGGCCGCCAGCGACCCGACGAAGGCGACGACGAGGGAGAGGTGACCGACCGTTCCGATCATGTCCACAGGGGGCGTTTCAGCGCGGAGTGAAACCTACGGGCGGCGCCCGTACAGTCGTGTGCGCCGGCCGTGGATTCGGTGCGTGTGGTTGCCTCCCGTCGAGCCTCCCGCCCGGCTTCCGTCGTGACATTTCCGGGACATTCGGACTCGGCGGCGGGTCCGAGGAGGTCGGGGGTCGTGTCGTTCCCTCGATCCCGTGCGGTTCGTGCCGCGGGGCTGCGGCTCGTCCCGTCCAACCCGCATCTCGCGACGCGGAGACCGGACCGCGACACCTCCGTGATGCGACCCGCGGCTAGAAAGGGGAATCTGGACCTCGTCGGACGCCACCCGGCCCGGCGCCTCCCTCCCACCATACCCCGCACGGCCATGCCCTCCTCCTCTCGGATCCGCGACACCTACGCCCGCCGGAAGGCGACCCTCCGCCGCACGCTCGGCACGGCGGCGCTCGTCCTCACCGGCCTCCTCCTGCTGCCGAGCACAGCCTCTGCCCAGGACCGCTCGACCGAGGACCGCATCGAGCGACGCGTCGAGTCCCTCCGCGACGCGCTCGACCTGACCGACGACCAGGCCGCCGAGGTGCGCGCCCTCTTCGAGACCGAGAGCCTCGACCGTCCGCCGCGGGGCGAGCGCGGGTCCGGCGACCGCGAGGCCCGCCGCACCGCCCGTGCCGAGCGCCGTGCCGAAATCGACCGCCAGCTCGCCGAGATCCTCACGCCCGAGCAGATGGACGCGTACCAGACCTGGCGCGAAGAGAACCAGCCCCGCCGCGGCCGTCGCGGCGACGGCTGACCCGGCCCGCCGCCCCACTCTCTCCGCCTCGGTGCCGAGGCGGAGGCACCCGTCCCCCCGGCCCCTCCCGTCATGCCGACTCGCCTCTCCCTCGCCCTCCTCGGCCTCGCCGTGCTCGCGGGCCCGACCCTCGCCCAGTCGCCGGTCGCCGTGGCCGGCACCGTCGTCGACGCCGAGACAGGCGCGGCGCTGCCCGGGGCGACCGTGTTCCTCATCGCCGAAGACAGCACGCAGACCGGCGCAGCGGCCGACGTCGACGGCGCGTTCCGGCTCGCGGTCGCGCCCGGCGCCTACCGGTTGCGTGTGACGTTCGTCGGCTACGTCGCAGCGGAGCGGGCGCTCGCCGTGACCGAGGCGGTCGATCTCGGGGCGATCGAACTGACGGAGGACGCCGAGGCGCTCGGCGACGTCGAGGTCGAGGCCACGCGCCAGCGGGTCGAGGTCCGCGGCGACACGACGGCGTTCCGCGCCGACGCCTTCCCGGTCAACCCGGACGCGGACGCGGGAGACCTCGTCGAGAAGCTGCCCGGCGTGGCGGTCGAGAACGGGACGGTCACGGCCGAGGGCGAGACCGTCCGCCGCGTGCTCGTCGACGGCCGCGAGTTCTTCGGGACCGACGTCCAGGCCGCGCTCGCGACGCTCCCGGCCGAGATCATCCAGGAGGTCCAGGTGTTCGACCGCCAGAGCGACGCGGCGCGGTTCTCGGGCTTCGACGACGGCGAGGCCGAGAAGACGATCAACATCGTGACGCGGCCGGGCATGGGGAACGGCCAGTTCGGCCGGGCCTACGCCGGGGCCGGCCCGGAGGGCTCGTACCTCGCCGGCGGCAACATGACGATCCTCAGCGGCGACCGCCGCGTCACCGTCGTCGGGCTGGCGAACAACGTGGACCAGCAGAACTTCGCGACCGAGGACCTCCTCGGCGTCGCGGGTGGCGGCGGGCGCGGCGGCAGAGGCCGGGGCCGCGGGCGAGGCGGCAGCGTCGGCGACCTCCTCGTCGACGACGCCGACGGCATCAACGAGACGACGGCCCTCGGCGTGAGCTACTCCGACAAGCTGTTCGACGAGGCCCTCGAGCTCGAGGGGAGCTACTTCTTCAACACGACCGACAACCGGCTCGACGCGGCGCTCACGCGGTCGTACCTCACGAACGGCGCCGTCTCCCAGCTCTATGGCGAGACCGAGCTCTCGGAGGGGACGAACACGAACCACCGGCTCTCGCTCCGCGCCGAGGCCGACCTCTCAGAGCGGACGCAGCTCACGGTCCGCCCCCAGCTCTCGGTCCAGTCGAACGCCTCGACCGGCTCGCTCCTCGGCCTGACGACGCTGCCGGCGGGCGACCTCCTCGCCGAGACGAACTCGGTCGACACCGCCGACCTCGACGCGCTCTCGGGCGGGGTCAGCGCCTTCCTCCGCCACCGATTCGACACGAACGGACGGACGCTCACGCTCGGCGTAGACGGCTCGGCGAATGGGCAGGACGGCGTGCGGAACCAGGCCTACACGGTCACCGGCCGCGCCGAGGACGACGACGTCGACCAGCTCGTCACGACCGACGCCGGCTCCCAGCAGGTCGGCGCGCGCCTCGAGTACACCGAGCCGATCGCCGGCGGCCAGCTCCAGCTCTCGTACCGCCCGCAGCTCTCGTGGGGCTCGTCGGACCGCCTCGCCTCGCTGGCCGACGCGACGGGCACCTATACGCTCCCGGACTCGGCGTACTCGAGCGTCCTCGATCAGCGCTCGCTCGTCCAGCAGGCCGGCGTCGCGTTCCGGTTCGGCTCGGGCGGGCGCGGCGGCGAGCGGGGCAGCCCGCGCGGCGACCGAGGCGGGGAGGGCGGCCGCGAGCGCGGCGGCCGGAGCGGGCTGAGCGCCCAGATCGGCGTCGACGTGCAGCACGAACGGCTGGAGGCCGAGCAGCTCCTCCCGACGGCGTTCACCGTCGACCGCTCGTACTGGTCGGTCCTGCCCTCGGCCCGGCTCCGGTTCGGGCTCGGCGAGACGGGCCGCGTCAACCTCGACTACCGCACGCGGACGCAGACGCCGTCGGCCAGCCAGCTCCAAGACGTCATCGACAACCGGAACCCGCTGCTCCTCACGACGGGCAACCCGGACCTCCAGCCGAGCACGACGCACTCCGTCCGCGCCCGCTTCAACCGGACCGACGCCGAGGGCGGCTCCGTCCTGTTCGGCCTCCTCAGCGGGACGTACGGCCAGAACGCCGTCGTGACCTCGACGACGCTCGCCACCGGCGACGCCGAGATCGCGCCGGGCGTCGTGCTCCCGGCCGGCGCGCAGCTCACGCGGCCGGTCAACCTCGACGGGTACTGGAACGCCCGCGCGCTCGCCACCTACGGCCGGCCCGTCGGTCTCTTGAAGAGCAACGCGAACGTCTCGCTCGGCGCGAGCTACTCCAGCACGCCCGGCCTCGTCGACGGCTACGAGAACGTGACCGACCAGCTCGGCATCGACGGCCGGCTGTTCCTCGGGAGCGCGATCAGCGAGCGGCTCGACTTCTCGCTCGAGTACGGCGCGCGCTACACGGCCGTGACGAACTCGGCCGTGCCGTCGCTCGACGACGACTACGTCCGCCACCAGGCCGGCGCGGAGCTCACGTGGCTCCCGGTCCCCTACGTCGTGCTGGCGACCGACGTCCGCGCGCTCCACTACGCCGGCCTCGACGCCTCCGTCGACCCGACGCAGGTGCTGTGGGGAGGCCGGATCGGCTACAAGTTCCTGACCGACGACCTCGCCGAGGTCAGCCTGTCCTTTGCCGACCTCCTCGACCAGCAGGCCGACGTGGAGCGGACCGTAACGGAGCTCTACGTCGAGGACGCCCAGTCGCAGGCCCTCGGCCGGACGGTCATGCTGAACCTGTCGTACAAGCTCCGGACGTTCGGGCAGTAACAGCCTCGCTCTCCCCGCCTCGGCGCCGAGGCGGGCGGGGTCAGCCCTCGCCGAGTTGGCGGCTCCGCTCGGTCGCCGCGGCGACGGTGTCGATGAACATCGACCGGAGCCCGTGCTTCTCGAGCTCGGCGACGGCCGAGATCGTCGTCCCGCCCGGCGTCGTGACCTGGTCGCGGAGGACGGCCGGGTGCTCGCCGGTCTCGATAGCGAGGCGCGCGGCCCCGAGGACGGTCTGCATCGAGAGCCGCCGGGCGACGGCCCGCGGGAGGCCCTGCTTGACGCCCGCGTCGGTCATCGCCTCGATCACCATGAACACGTAGGCCGGCCCGCTCCCCGAGAGGCCCGTCACGGCGTCCATGAGGTGCTCTGCCACGACCTCGACGACGTGGCCGACGGCCGAGAAGATCTCCTGGGCGAGCGCCACGTGGGCCTCGGTCGCGTGCGCCCCGGGCGCGATGGCGGTCGCCCCCTCGTCCACGAGCGCCGGCGTGTTGGGCATCGCGCGCACGACCGGAAGGTCCGGCCCGAGCGCGTTCGCCAGCGACTGCGTCGTGACGCCGGCCAGCGTCGAGACCACGAGCGTCCCGGGCGCGAGGTGCGGGCGGACCTCGGCGAACAGCTCGACCGCGTTCTGCGGCTTCACGGTCACGAGCACGACGGACGCGTCGCGCACGGCCCCGGCGTTGTCGTCGGTGGCCGTGACGCCGGGGAACCGCTGGCGGAGCTCGTCGAGCCCGGCCTCGGACCGTCGCGTGGCCGTGATCCGGTCGGCGGTGAGGTCGCCGCCCCGGAGGAGGCCGCCGATGAGGGCCCGGCCGATGTTGCCGGCGCCGAGGACGGTGAGGGTCTGGTCGCTGAGCATGGCACAGGGGGCGAGACGGCGAGACTAACGGAGCCGGGGGGCCCGTGCGGCGCCGCGCCCGCTCTTCACCGAGCCCTCGCCGCCCCGAAGCCAGGAGGCTCCGCACGGCGGAGGACGTGAGGTCCCGGCGGTATCGATCCCGTAAAGCAAGACAGGACCCTCTCCTCCCCGATGCGATCCTTCCTCGCCCTCGCCCTCTTCCTCACTGCCGCCGGCTGCGCCTCCGACCCCGCCGACGTGCCCCCCGAGGCGGCCCCGCCCACCTCGGAGACGCCCCCGACCGACCCGGCGCCCGCCCCCGAGGCCCCGAGCGAGAGCCTCTCCGGGACCTGGGCTCATGTCGCGACGGCCGACACGCCCGACGGCCCGCGCGACCCGCTCTCGACCGCCACCATCTCCTGGACCTTCCGCCCCGACGGCACCGGGACGTACAGCCAGCAGGTCCTTTCCGGCCGGACGCGAACCAACGACTTCGAGTGGACGCTCGACGGCGAGACCCTCGACCTCGGCGCCGCCACGTACGCCATCGTCTCGCGCGACGGCGACGAGATGGTGTGGCGGAACGACCGGCTCGGGGACTATTACATCGTCCAGCGGCAGTAGGAACGGGGAGCCCGGCAGGTCCCCGCGGCGTGTCGCATCTTGCAGCCCCCTCTGATCCCCTTCCGTTCGATGTCCCTCTACGCCGTCATCATGGCCGGCGGGGTCGGCAGCCGGTTCTGGCCGCGCAGCCGCCGCTCGCACCCCAAGCAGTTCCTCGACGTGTTCGGCCCGGCGTCGCTCATCCAGAGCACGTTCGCCCGGCTCCAGCCGCTCGTCGAGCCCGAGCGCGTGGTCGTCGTGACCAACGCCGACTACGTCGAGAAGACGCGCGAGCACCTCCCGGCCGTGCCGGAGGGCAACATCCTGGGCGAGCCCGTCGCCCGCAACACGGCGCCGTGCATCGCCCTCGCGGCGGCGAAGCTGATCGCCGAGGACCCGGACGCGACCATGCTCGTGCTCCCGGCCGACCACCTCATCGCCAACGTCGAGCGGTTCCACCGCGTGCTCGAGGCGGCCGTCGAGGCGGCCCACACCGAGACCGCCAGCGGGGGCCACCCGCTCGTCACGATCGGCATCCGGCCGACGCACCCGGAGACGGGCTACGGCTACATCCAGTTCGACGCCGACGGCGACCTCGACGGCGTCGAGGACCGCGGGCCCGCCGACAAGCCGCGCGCGCACCACGTCCTCACGTTCGCCGAAAAGCCCGATGTCCAGACGGCCGAGCGCTTCCTCGACGCGGGCGACTTCCTCTGGAACTCGGGCATGTTCATCTGGCGCGCCGACGCCATCCTGGCCGCGTTCGAGCGGTACCTCCCGAAGGTCCACCGCCTGTTCGCCCCGCTCGTCGACGCCTTCGGCACCGACACCGAGGCCGAGGCCGTCGCCGCGGCCTACGAGCAGAGCCCGAAGATCTCGATCGACTACGGCATCATGGAGCAGGCCAACGACGTCCTCGTCGTTCCCGGCTCGTTCGGGTGGAGCGACGTCGGCGACTGGCGGGCCGTCCACGAGCTCTCGGAGAAGGACGACGCGGGCAACCGGGCCGAGGGCAACGTCATCCTCAAGGACACGGCCCGCTCGTTCGCCCGCTCCGCCGACGACCGGCTCCTCGTGCTCGTCGGGATGGAAGACGCCGTCGTGGTCGACACCGGCGACGCCGTGCTCGTATGTCACCGCGAGCAGGCCCAGAAGGTCAAGGACATCGTCGACTTCCTGGGCGTCCACGGGATGGAGGAGTACGTGTAGACGACCCTCCAGATCGACCCTCGGGCCGCCGGCTTCCCGACGTCGCTCGCCTCGGCAGCGCAACGGGCACACCCGGCGGGAGGAGCGACTCCGCGAGCCGCCCCTGCTTCTCGGATTTCGAATCCCCTCCCGCCCCGGCACAGCCGCCGAGGCGGACGTTGCGCGTGCGAACGGGGCCGACGGGAGCGACCGCAGCGAGGCCAGCGCCGCCGGAAGCGCTTGCAGGCACCAGACTTATGCCCTGCACACGTGACCCGAGGACGTCACCCCCGAGCCTTTGCTTTCTCTTAACCGATCGGGGCGCAACTGGCCATCGGTGGGCTCGTTATGACGCCCAAGTTCCCAAGGTGACCGACCAGTCACCTATTGACCAATCGTCCACTTGCAAGTCACCTCCCCCGACGACGCCCTCCTCAGCCGCCGCGACCGCGAGCGCCTCGCGCGTCGCCTCGCCATGCTCGACGCGGCGCTCGCCGTGTTTGGCGAGAAGGGGTTCGAGGGCGCCACGCTCGACGAGATCGCCGAGCGCGCCGAGTTCGGCAAGGGGACGCTCTACAACTACTTCCCCGGCGGAAAGGACGAGCTGTACCGGTCGCTCTTCGAGGAGCGCGTCGTCCGTGGCCTCTACGAGGTCGTCGAGCGGACGCTCCCTGAGGCCCGGTCGCTAGCGACGCGCGCCGAGGCCCGGGAGGCGTTCCGCGACTTCGTCGTCGGCCTCTTGGAGCACTTCGACGCGCACCGCTCGGCCCTCCGCCTGTTCATGGCCGAGGGCCCGCGGGCCTTCCACGACCCCGAGCGGATGCGGCACGTCATCGAGCTGTTCGCGGGGTTCACCGAGGCCGTGACGCGGGCCGTCGAGCGGGCCATCGAGGCGGGCGCGCTCCGTCCGCTCCCCGCCCTCCCCGTCGCGCACCTCCTCATCGGCAACGTCCGCGGCGTGCTCATGGCCCACGCGGCCACCGACTGCGCGCCCGACCACGTCTCCTCGCTCCCGGAGCTCGTCCCGGCCGAGACCGCCGACCTCATCACGACCGTCCTTTTCGACGGGCTCCTCGCGCCGGCGTCATCGGACGCGGGCGCCCCGTCCCCCGACGCATGACGACCCGCACCCTCGCCCTCTCCGCCCTCGCGCTCGGCGCGATCGGCACGGCGCCCCCCGCCGGCGCCCAGCCCGACACGGGCCGCGACTCGGCCGTCGTGATCGGCCTGTACGACCCGGCGACGGGCGGCCCGGCCCGGCCCGCCTCGGGCACGATCCGGCTGACCCTCGACGACGCGATCCAGATCGCGCTCGAGCGCGCCTACGCCGTCCGCCTCGCCCAGCTCGACGTCGAGAACTCGCAGTCGCAGGTCCGCGAGGCCTACGGCCAGCTCCTCCCGCGCGTCGACGCCTCGTCGAGCTACACGCGGAACGTGGTCCAGGCCAACCCCTTCGCCGGCTCGTCCGCCGGCAGCCTGTTCAGCGGGCTCGGCGCCATCGGCTGGCTCCAGTTCAACGAGCAGGCGCGGACCGACGACGACCCGACCACGCAGCCGATCTCGCTCGCCGAGTACCAGCGGCGCGTCGGCGAGGGCCAGGCGGCGGTCGGTTACAACCCGGCCGACTCGTCGAACCCGTTCGGGACGGACAACCAGTTCACAAATACCCTCTCGCTCAGCCAGCCGATCTACTCGGGCACGGCGTTCGCCGCCGTCAAGGGCGCGCGGGCGCTCGTCGAGATCAACGAGTCGGCCGTGGCGCAGCGGGAGGACGAGACGATCGACCAGACGCGGCAGGCGTTCTACGGCGCGCTCCTGGCGCAGGAGCAGGCGGCGGTCCAACGCGCGTCCCTCGACCGCTCGCGCGAGACGTTCGACGACGCTTCCCTCCTCGTGGCGCAGGGCGTCCGGCCCGTGCTCGAGCGGCTCAACGCCGAGGTCGACCTGGCCAACGCCGAGACCGGCGTGGTGACGGCCGAGGCCCAGGCCGAGTCGGCCCGCGACCAGCTGCTCCTCACGCTCGGGCTGCCGGTCGACGCGCCGGTCGAATTGGTGGGTGAGTTGGCGCCGCCGGAGGAGGCCCTGTTCCAGACGGTCGGCCTCGCGGCCGCCTCCGCGCGGGCCCTCGACCTCCGGCCGGACATCCAGCAGGCCGCGCTCGCCGTGCGTCTCAACGAGGTCCAGCGCGACATCACGAAGGCCGGCCTCTACCCCAGCCTCAGCGCGTTCGTCAACGCGAGCTACAGCGGCAACATTCCCGACGACCGGAGCTTCCTGACGAATCCGGACCCGTCGGACCCGTTCACGTTCGAGGCCGGCTCGACCGACTTTTTCTCGGAGGCCTACTGGCAGCCGGCGCTCTCGGTCGGCCTCCGGATGAACTGGCTCCTGTTCGACGGCTTCCAGACGCGGCGCCGCATCCAGCAAAACCAGATCGCGGTGGATCAGGCCGAGATCCAGCTCGAGCAGGCCCGGAACGCCGCGGCGCTCGAGGTGGCCCAGGCCGTCCGCCAGCTCCAGAGCGCGGAGCGCCGCCTCGGCACCCAGGCGCAGACGGTCGCGACGGCCGAGACGGCCTTCGCCTTCGCGAGCGCCCGCCTCCAGGAGGGCGTCGCCACGCAGCTCGACGTCCGCACGTCGAGCCAGAACCTCGACGTGGCGCGGCTCAACTACCTCCAGGCCGTCTACGACGCCCTCGTCGCGCGGAGCGCCTACGAGCGGGCCACGGGCACGATCGAGCCCGAGCCGCTCGACCTCGCGCCGCGCCCGGAGCCCTCGCCCCGGATTCCGGCCTCGCTCCAGACCGACGCCGTCCCCGAGGCGGCGCCCCTCACACCCACCGGCGGCACCGACTCGCCCCGATGACGACGCCCGACACGGCCCGCCTCGGCGGCGCCCCCGCCCGCTTCACCCCCCCGGACCGCCCGTCCCCCGCAGCCATGCGCCCCCTCCGTCGCTTCACCACCGCCCTGCTGGCGGCGCTCGCCCTCGCGGCGTGCCAGCCCGGCCCCGAGACCGCCGACGAGGTCGAGGCCCCGGCCGACCGGGCCGTCCCCGTCGAGGTCGTCGTCGCCGACCCCGGTTACTTCGAGGACACCATCGAGCTTACCGGCACCGTCGACGCCAACAACGACGCGTCGCTCTCGCCCGACGTGCCCGGCATGCTGACGTACGTGGCGCCCGTGGGCACGTTCGTGCGGGCCGGGCAGACGGTCGCGCAGGTCCGCGCGACCACGCAGCAGGCCGGCGTCGCGAGCGCCCGCGCGCAGGCCGCGCAGGGTCGGGCTGGCGTGAGCCAGGCGCAGGCCCAGGTGGCCGGCGCCGAGGCCGGCGTTCAGGCCGCCCGCGCCCAGCGCGAGGCCGCCCAGGCCCAGCTCGACCTCGCCCAGGACCAGTACCGCCGCCAGTACCCGCTCTACCGCGACTCGATCTTGAGCGCGCTCGAGTTCCGCAACGTCGAGAGCCAGCTCGCGCAGGCCCGCGCCCAGGTGGCCCAGGCCGACGCCGGGATCGCGCAGGCGCAGGGCCAGCTCCGCGCCGCCCGCGAGGGCGTCAACGCGGCCCGCGCGCAGTCCCAGGCCGGCGACGCTGGCGTCGCGAGCGCCCAGAGCCAGCTCGCCAGCACGCGCGTCGTCGCCCCGTTCTCGGGCGTCGTCGAGGCGCGGCTCCAGGAGGCCGGCGAGCTCGCGTCGCCCGGGCAGCCGGTCGTCCGACTGGTGGGCTCCGGCAGCGTGAAGGTCACGGCTGGCGTGCCGGAGCGGTACGCGGGTGAGATCGAGCAGGGCACGCAGGTCCAGGTCATGCCCAACGCCTACGAGGCCGAGGCGAGGGGCGGGCGCGTCTCGTTCGTCGGCCTCGCCATCGACGAGGCCTCGCGGACGTTCCCGATCGAGGTCGCCGTCGAGAACGCCGACCGGTCCCTCAAGCCGTCGATGGTCGTCCGGATGGACGTCACGCGCCAGATCCTCGAGAACGCGATCGTGGTCCCGACCGAGGCCGTCGTGCGCGACGAGCGCGGAACGAGCGTGTTCGTCGTGGCCCAGGACACGGCCGGGGCCGTCGCGTCCCGCCGCGTCGTCGAGCTCGGCCCGAGCGCCGGCGACACCGTCGTCCTCCGCTCCGGCGTCGAGGCCGGCGACCAGGTCATCGTCTCGGGCGCCGGCGACCTCGCCGAGGGCGACCGCGTCCGCGTGACCGAGACGCGCGAAGTGGCCGTCGCCACCCGCACGCCCGCCCGTGCCGCCAGCCGCGTCCGCCCCACGGGCGACGCCGTCCGAGAAGACTAACGAGGCCCGATGCGTGGCGGCCCTCCCGCCGCGCGTCCCCCGTCCCCACCCCCTCGTCCGATGAATATTACCGACCTCGCGATCTCGAACCGGACGGCCGTCGTCGTCCTCATGCTCGCGCTGACGATCGGCGGGCTCGTGGCGTACGTCGCGCTCCCGAAGGAGAGCCAGCCGCAGATCGAGTTCGCCACCATCGTCGTCACGACGATCTACCCGGGCGCGAGCCCGGACGACGTCGAGTCGATCATCACGCAGGAGATCGAGCGCGAGGTGGCCACGATCACCGGGCTCGACGTGCTCCGGAGCACGTCGACGGAGGGCGTCTCGACGGTCATCGCCGAGTTCCTGCCCGACAAGGACATCGACGAGGCCAGCCGCGAGGTCCGCGAGGCGGTCGACGTGGCCAAGGTCGAGTTCCCGACGGACGTCGAGGAGCCGATCGTCTCCGACATCGACTTCGCCGACTTCCCGATCGTCACGGTCAACCTCCTCACGGAGGGCTCGCTGACCCAGCTCCGCTCGACGGCCGAGGACCTCCAGGACGAGATCGAGGGCGTCCCCGGCGTGTCCGGCGTCGACCTCCTCGGCGGCCTCGAGCGCGAGGTCCAGGTCGACGTCGACCTCGCGGCGCTCCAGGGCGCCGGCCTCTCGGTCGACGACGTCGTGGCGGCCGTCCAGACGGAGAACGCCAACATCCCCGGCGGCTCCGTCGACGTCGGCCCGGAGAACTACCTCGTCCGCGTCAACGGTGAGTTCGACAGCCCGGACGAGATCCTCGACCTCGTCGTGGCCTCGCCGGGCGGGACGCCGGTCTACGTCCGCGACCTCGCCGACGTGACGTTCGGGTACAAGGAGCGGGCCAGCTACGCCCGCCTCGAGGTCGTCCAGCGGGAGAACGAGGACGGCGAGTTCGTCCCGGTCTCCGACGCCGAGAACCTCCAGGTCATCCGGCTCAACGTCAAGAAGTCCTCGGGCGAGAACATCATCGAAGTCGTTGACGGCGTCGAGGAGGCCATCGCGGGCTTCGCGTTCCCGTCGGGCACCGAGTACGTCCTCACGGGCGACCAGTCGGAGAGCGTCGAGATCCTCGTCAAGGACCTCGAGAACAACATCATCGCGGGCATCATCTTCGTGATCGCGGTGCTCCTGTTCTTCCTCGGCGTCCGGAACGCGTCGCTGGTGGGCCTCGCGATCCCGCTGTCGATGTTCGTGAGCTTCCTGGTCTTCTCGGTGATGGGCCAGACGCTCAACTTCATCATCCTCTTCTCGCTGATCATCGCGCTGGGGATGCTGGTCGACAACGCGGTCGTCATCATCGAGAACATCTACCGGTTCCGGGAGGAGGGCTACGGCCGGTGGGAGGCCGCGCGGAAGGGGACGGCCGAGGTCGCCCTGGCCGTGGCCGCCTCGACGGCGACGACCGTCGCGGCGTTCGCCCCGATGCTCCTGTGGCCGGGCATCATCGGCAAGTTCATGAGCTACATGCCGATGACGCTCATCGTGACGCTGACGTCGTCGCTGTTCGTGGCGCTCGTGATCAACCCGGTCGTGGCCGGCTTCTTCGTCAAGACCGACGCCGAGCTCCGCGAGGAGGAGGCCGCGCGGAAGACCCGCCAGCCGAGCCGCCGCGGCCGGATGATCGGGCTCGGGCTCGTCGCCTTCACGGCGCTCGTCGTCGGCATCGCCAACTGGAAGACGTTGATCTTCCTGGCCGTCGCGGTCCCGGCCCTCGTCCTGCTCTACCGGAACGCGCTCGAGCCGGCCCACCGCCGGTTCGCCGGGCGGACCGTCCCGCGCATGACGGACGCCTATCGCCGCTTCCTCAAGTGGATGCTCCAGCGGGACTACTCGGTCCGCCGTGGGCTCCTCCGCAATACGTTCGCGCTGGGCAGCTTCACGGGCGGGTTCCTGCTCCTCGTCGCGGGCGCCGCGCTCAACGCCGCCGCGGCACCGGCCGGCTTCCTCCTGATCATTCCCGGTGGCCTCGCGCTCCTCGTCGGCATCCTCGCCATCGTGTTCCACAGCCTGGAGACGGCCTACCTCGGCGGGCGCGCGAGCGTCAAGGCGGGACTCATCTTCGGCGCCATCGTCGCCGTGCTGGCCGTCCTCCTGACGCTGGCCGGGCGGATCGACCTGTCGAGCGTGGAGGGCGTCGAGGTCCTCATCGGGATGTTCCTCCTGCCGGCCCTCGTCGCCGGGTTCGGCGGCCTCGGCGTGCTGTTCGGACCGGGCGGGCGTCGCGAGCGGGCGCGAAAGCAGACGGTGTTCGGCTCGCCCTATGTGGTCCTCACGGACAACCGCGCGCGGTTGCTGACGGCCACGCTCGGCGTGCTCGTCGGCGTGATCGCCCTGTTCTTCGTGGCCCCGACCGGCGTCGAATTCTTCCCAACCACGGACCCCAACCAGGTCCAGATCACGGCCGAGGCGCCCATCGGGACCAACATCGAGCGCTCGAACGAGGTCGCCGAGGACGTCTTCGCCCGCGTCCAGAACCTCATCGAGACCGACGAGGGCACGGCCGGCAACACGCGCGACGTGGCGACGTCGGTCGGCGTCGGCGGCGACGCGATGTTCGGCGGCGGCTCGGCGAGCGCCGAGAGGTCGTCGGTCACGCTCAACATGGTCGACTACGAGCAGCGGTCCGAGTCGTCCTCGGAGACGCTCCGGCGCATCCGCGCGGCGCTGACGGGCCTGCCGGGCGTCGACCTCCAGGTGGAGCAGGACGAGAACGGCCCGCCGACCGGCGCCGCGGTCAACATCGAGGTCTCGGGCCCCGAGTTCGAGGGGATCCAGGACCTCGCCAACGACCTCAAATCCCAGCTCGAGGCCGGCGTCGAGGCGGGCCGGATCGAGGGGCTCGTCGACATCCGCGACAACCTCAACTCGGGCCGGCCGGAGTACCGCGTCGAGATCGACCGCGAGCGCGCGGCGGCCTTCGGGCTCTCCACGCAGCAGGTGGCGCTGGCGGTCCGCGGCGCCGTCAACGGCGTCGAGGCCAGCCAGTGGCGCGACGGCAAGGACGAGTACGACATCACGGTCCGCCTCCGCGAGGCCGATCGCCAGAGCCTCCGCCAGATCGAGTCGCTGACGGTCCTCAACGAGGGCCAGCAGATCCCGCTCGTGGCCGTGGCCCGGATCGAGCCGGCCTCCGGGCTCGGGAGCGTCACGCGGCTCGACCAGGAGCGCGTCGTGACGGTCCTCGGCGACGCGGCGCCGGGCGCCAACGCGAACGCCGTGCTCGCCCAGGTCCAGGCCGAGCTGGCGCCGACGCTTGACGACATCCCGCCGGGCTACACCGTCGCCTACACGGGCGCGAACGAGGAGCAGAACGAGAGCTTCGGCTTCCTCACGACGGCGCTCCTGATGGGCCTCGCGCTCATCACGATCATCCTCATCGCCCAGTTCAACTCGATCAAGAACCCGCTCATCATCATGGTCGCGGTCGGGCTCTCGCTCATCGGCGTGATGCTCGGCCTGATCCTGACGCGGACGCCGTTCGGGCTCATGACGTTCGTCGGGCTGATCTCCCTGGCCGGCATCGTCGTGAACAACGCGATCGTGCTCGTCGACTACATCGAGCAGCTCCGCGACCGCGGCGAGGACAAGCAGGAGGCCATCATCGACGGCGGCGCGACGCGCCTCCGGCCGGTCCTCCTGACGGCGTTTACGACGGTCATCGGGCTCATCCCGCTCACGTTCGGGATCAACATCGACTTCGTCGGGCTGATGGTCGACCTCGACCCGTCGTTCTCGATCGGCTCCGAGAACACGCAGTTCTGGGGCCCGATGGGCACGGCGATCATCTCGGGCCTGACGTTCGCGACGTTCCTCACGCTCGTCATCGTGCCAGTGATGTACTCGGCGTTCGACAGCATCGCGCTCCGCTTCGCCGCGGCCCGCCAGCCCGACGACGCGCCCGAGCCGGACCTGCACTCGAGCACGCCGCTGGCGGGCGACGGGTCCTCGAGCGGCGAGCTCGTCCCGGCCCCGGTCCCGGCCACGTAGCCCCGCCCGCCTCGGGGAGCCGACCGGCGCACCAGACCGCAGCGCAACCGTGGGGGCGACTCGCCGAGTCGCCCCCACGGCGTCTCGGAGCCTCCGCTGCCGCGTCGAGGCGGGCGGTGTCGTACTCTGTCGACCCCGCCGTTCCGCGCCATGGCCGACTCGACCCCCGTGACCATCCCCACGTCGCTGTGGGAGTCCGACGGCACCGAGGAGGCCGTCCTCGCCGAATGGCTGGCCGCCGACGGCGCCCGCGTCGAGGCCGGCGCCCCGCTCGCCGAGGTCATGGTCGACAAGGTGTCGCTGGTGCTGGAGGCGCCGGCGAGCGGCGTGCTCGAGATCCAGCGCGAGGAGGGCGCCCCGGTCGGTCTCGGGGCGACGGTCGCCGTCATCCACGCCCCGTAGCGATGCACACGACCGTCCCGCTCTCCCGACTCCAGGTCCTCAACGGCCGGACCATGCACGAGGCGCTCCAGCAGAGCGCGCAGGCCACGCTCCACACCGACGCCGATGCCGGCCCGCTCGTCGCCTTCCGAGCGGCTCAGCCCGAGAGTGACGCGGTCTCGGTCGAGGCCGTCGTCGGGCGCGCGCTCGTGGGGGCGCTCCAGGCCCACCCCCACGTCAATGCGCGGATCGGGGTCGAGGGGCTGAACGTCCACCGCTCCGTCAACCTGGGGCTGATGGTGGTCTTGGAGAAGGGCGTGATCGTGCCCGTCATCGCGGGGGCCGAGGGGCTCCCGCTCCGCGAACTCGACGGCGCCTTCCGACGGATGGCCGCCCGCGCCGAGGCCGGCGACCTCAGCCTCAACGACACCCGCAACACGACGTTCACGCTGGCCTCCTTCGCCTCGTTCGGCGTCGACCACTTCACGCCGATCCTCGTCGGCAACATGGTCGCGACGCTAGGCGTCGGCCGTGTCCGCGCCGTCTGCGAACCCGGCGACGACGGCTGCCGGCCAGGCCACCGGATCGCGCTCTCCCTGACGTTCGACCACCGGGCGATCCACGGCGTCGAGGCCGCCCGCTTCCTCCAGGCCGTGACCGACCGGCTGGCGGCGCCCGACCGGCTCTGAGCCCGGACCCGAGCCCGCCCGCCTCGGTCCCTCCGTAGGCGGGCCGAGGCGGGACCTTCCAAGCGCCGCCGGCGTCGGCGCTCGACACCGTCCCCTCCGCCATGCTCGAACTCCTCCCCTCCCCCGGCCCCGACGTCGTCGCCTTCCGCGTGAGCGGGAAGGTCACCAAGGAGGACGTCGAGCTCGCGTGGGCGTCGCTCGACGCCGCGCTCGACGAGGCCGAGACGATCGGGCTCTACGCCGAGGTGGTCGACCTCGGCGGCGTCACGCTGGCGGGCCTCGTGGAAGACCTCGCCCACGCGATCAAAGCCCTCGGCGAGTGGCACCGGTTCGCGCGGTACGCCGTCGTCAGCGACAAGGCCTGGCTTCGGACGCTCGCCGACGTCGAAGGCAAGCTCCTCCCGGGCATCGAGATCCGGACGTACACGCCGGAGGGGTCGGAGGCGGCGATCGCGTGGCTCACGGCGCACACGGCGCCGCAGTCGCCGGCCGCCTAGCGCGTGGGCCGGCCGCGCCTCGGAACCAGCCACGGGCGGCAGGCCGCGCGGCTCGCCCCGTCACTCATCGTGGCGTGGACGGTCACCGCCTTCGTGGCCGCCCGCGTGGTGGGGATCGAGCCGCCACAGGGCGAGACCGTCGCCACGGCGATTACGCGGTCGGCCATCCTCGGGGTCGTGCTCGGAGGCGTCGGGGCGTGGCTCGAGACCGGACCGCTGGCCCGCGCCGGGCGGCGGTTCCCGCTCGGCGCGGCACTCGCGGCTCGGACCGTCGCCTACGCCCTCGCCGTGATCCTGGGCATGCTCGCGATCATCACTGTCGTGTTGTGGGTCGAGCGCAGGGAGTCGCCGGCCGAGGTCCTGCGGTCGCCGCAGTTCTGGTCGTTCGTGCGCGAGAGCAACATCGGCCTGATGTTCGTGCTCCTCGTCGGAGCCTCCTTCCTCATCAACCTGAACCTTCAACTCCGACGGGTCCTCGGGCCGGAGACGCTGCTGGCCCTCCTGGTCGGGCGCTACCGGCGGCCGGTCCGCGAGGAGCGCGCGTTCGTGTTCCTCGACCTCACCGACTCGACGGCGTGGGCCGAGCGCCTCGGTCCGCTCGCCTTCACCGACTTCAAGAACGACTTCTTCGCCGACGTCGCCGAGCCGGTCCTCGCCACGGGCGGCCGGATCGTCCAGTACGTGGGCGATGAGGTGATGGTGTCGTGGCCGATGAAGCGGGCCGAGCGCGACGCGGCGCCGCTCCGGTTCTTCTTCCTCGTCGACGCCCGGATCGAGGCCCGCGCCGAGCGCTACCGCCAGCGCTACGGCGAGGTCCCGCGGTTCAAGGCGGGCTGCCACGGCGGCTGGGTCGTCACGGCCGAGGTCGGCGACCTCAAGCGCGACATCGTCCACTCGGGCGACGTGGTCAACACGGCGGCGCGGATCGAGGGCGAGTGCCGGCCGCGCGGACGGCGGCTGATCGTCTCGGAGGCGCTCCACGCGCGGATGCCGGCGCTCGAGGAGACCACCACCGAACCGCTGGGCGACGCCCCGCTCCGCGGGAAGGCCGAGCCCGTGGCGCTCGTCGCCATCGAGGCCGCCCGCCTCGGCACGTCGGCGGGCCCGCCCGCGGGCTGACCGAGGCGGAACCGGTCAGGCGGCCATCGCGCCTCCGCCGGCCTCGAAAAAGGCCCGGAGCTCGGCGTGCGTGTCGGGCGTCGCGGGCGTGTCGCGCACGAGCTGGCCGTCGGCCAGCACCAGCACCCGCGTGCACACGCCGACGACGTGGTCGAGGTCGTGGCTCGACACGAGGACCGTCGCGCCGCCGGTGTCCTCGCGGAGCAGCCGTTCGAGCGCGATCCGCGCGCCGGGGTCGAGGTTGGCGAACGGCTCGTCGAGGACGACGAGCCCGGTCCCGGGCAGGAGGGCTCCGACGATCCCCACTTTCCCGGCATTCCCCAGCGAGAGGTCGCGGATGAGCCGGCCGCCCTCGAGCGCGGCCCCGAGGAACGGCCGGAACCGCTCGACGCGCGCGTCGGTGGTCGCGGCGCTCATCCCGTACGCCCCGCCAACGAGCCGGAAGTACTCCTGAGGCCGAAGAAAGTCGACGAGGAAGCCGGCGTCGAGGTACGCGCCGACGCGGTGCTTCCACCCCAGATCCGGCCCGCCGACGCGGATCCCGTCGAGCACCACGGCGCCGGTCGTCGGTTCGATGAGATCGAGCGCGAGGCGGAGGAAGGTCGTCTTCCCCGCCCCGTTGTTGCCGACGAGCCCGACGCGCTCGCCGGCCTCGATCGTGAGGTCGTCGAGGCGGAGCGCGTCGGCCGTGCCGTAGCGCTTCGACAGGTCGGTGGCGGTGAGCGGGACGCCGGGCATGGCTAGAGGGCGGAGCGAAAGCGGGCCGCGACGACGTGCCGACGGCGGTGGATACGCCGGACGAGGGCCCGGAGCCAGAGCGGCGTGAGCAGGATCCCGACGAGGCCGAGGGCCGCGGCCACGAGCGCGCCCCGGTCGGGGCCGGCGAGAGAGAGCACGCCGCCGGCCAGCGCCGCCGTCGAGCCCACCAGGAGTTGCGCCCCGAACGATTGGGTGTTGACGAACAGGAGCCGCTCCGACACGTCGAGCGGCTTCGGACCGAGCGTCGCGCCCCACAGTGCGGCCGGCGCCAGGACTCCAAGGCTGAACACGACCGACACGCCGACGAGGTCGACCAAGTCGGAGGCGAGAGCGAACACGAGGCCGGCCTGCACCACACCGAGCGTGACGGTCGCCACGACCACGCCGGCCCACTTCGCGCGGACGAACGCCTCGACGCCGCCGGGCAGCGTGAGGAGCCGGTCGGTGTAGCCGCTGGCGAACGAGACGGCGTACTGGCCGAACGAGCCGGCCACCGGACCGGTCGAGAAGAGGAGGACGAGCTCCGTCGGCACGAACGCACCGGCGGGATGCCGCCGGGCCAGGAGCGCGCCGACGGTCAGGACGACGCTGACGACGGCGGCGTTCGCGAGGACGCTCCGGGGGAACGTCGCCCGCGTCACGAGGCGGCGGTCGAGGTCGAGAAACGCCCGGGTGCCGCCGCGGTCCAGCCCGGTGATCGCTCGCGCGGCGGACGCGCGGCGCGACCCGCCCGCGTCGAGGTAGAGCGCGGCGACAAGCGCGTGATAGGCCAGGACCAGGGTGGCCGCGGCCAGCGCGCCCAGCACGGCGAGTCCGAGCCCGCCTGCCCGGACGTGTGCCATCAGCCCGCCCGTGGCCCCCTCCAGCGCCGCCACGAGGCCGACCGTCCCGGCGACGACGCCGATCGTCCGCACTGGCCGCGCACCGAGGCGCGTCTTCCACACGACGAGCAGCGCGTGCGACACGACGACGAGCGCCAGGACCGCCAGCCCGAACGCCCATGCGGCGGGGGCGCCGGCCTCCGCCCGGACCGCCCGCGCCGCGAACGGGACGGCGAACGCGAGCGGGACCACCCCGAACGGCGTCGTCGCCGACCGCAGCAGGACGGCCGCGGCCACGCGCTGCCGCGAGACGGGCAGCGTCAGGAACGCCGTCGCGCCCCGCGTCGGGACGTCCTGGAACACCTGCCGTCCGACGAGGAGGACCGCCAGCGCGGGGAGCACCGCCGCGTCGACACTCGCCAGCGCCGGGAGCCCGGGCGCGACGGCGCCGAGCAAATCCGGCAGCACGAACCCGAGGATGGCCGCCGCGCCGACGGCGTACGCCACGCCGGCCCCCTTCGCGAGCGCGAGGGCGATCCGCCCGCCGAGGTACGGCGCGCGCCAGAACGCGAGCAGTTGGAGACGGAGGAGGGAGGCGACCACGGGGCGGGGGGACGCCCGGAGTATCGCCCCTCCGGCCGTCCCGCTTTACGCGCCGGCTACCGCACGACCGTCACCGGCACGTGCCCCACGACGCCATCGGCCACGGCCCGCACGACGTACGCCCCGCCCCTCAGCCCGCCGACGTTGGCCGCCAGCCGGCGCGGGCCCGACGCTAGCGGGCCGTCGTGGACGACCGCGACCCGCCGGCCGAGCACGTCGACGACCTCGACGCGGACCCACGCGGGCACGGCGAGATCGACCGTCACCGTCAGCGCGCGGGCGGCCGGGTTCGGGAAGGCGGCGAGGGCGAGCGTCGGCGCGGGGGCGTCCGCCTCGGCGGCCGTGTCGCCGAGGCCGGCGGCGACAGCCAGCGCAAACACCACCCGCCCCGTCGCGATCGTCTCGTCATTCGTCCCGTCGAGGCCGGCCCGGTGGATCGTCTCGTCGGCGAGCGACCAGTAGAGGGCCCCGCGGACGCCGTCGACCGCGAGGCCGTAGATCTCGGGAAGGCCGGAGGCGAGCACCTCACCGTCGCCGCTCCCGATGGCGGCGCTCGACACGGTACCGGGCGTGGAACCATTCGTCGGGTCGTTCGAGGCCCAGTAGATCCGTTGCCCGATCGGGTCGAGCGCGAGCGCCTCCACGTCCTCGGCCCCGGCCACGACGACCTCCCGACCAGCCCCGTCGAGGCCGGCCCGCTCGATGGCGTCGGTGCCGGCCCAGTACAGCCTCCGCGACTCGGCGTCGACGGCGACCGCGGTCGCGCTGACCGCGCCGGCCAGCACCTGCCCCGGGTCCGCACCGTCGTAGCCGACGCGCCAGATCCGACGCGAGCCGTCGACCCAGTACACGTCCTGCGCGACCGGATCGACCGCCAGCCCGCCGCGTGCGATCGCCTCGACGAGCACGCGGACGTCGCCGCCGTCGAACGCCGCGCTGGAGACCGATGACTCGTTGAAGTCGGACCAGAACACGCGCCCGGCGCCGGGGTCGACGGCGAGGCCGTTCGGAAAGCTCACCCCGCCGAAGAGCGTCGCGGGGTCCGACCCGTCGAGCGCCGACCGCCGGACGGTGCTCGCGCCCAGCGCCAGCAGCACGTCGGCCTCGGGAGAAAGGGCGAAGCCGGACGGCTGGAACCCGCTCGCGAGCGCCTGGCGGCCGGACCCGTCGAGCGCGGACCGCTCGACGGCGTCGCGCGTGCTCCAGTACAGACGCCCGCCCGCCGGCTCGAGCGTGAGGCCGTTGACGAACGACGCCACGGAGACGAGGTCCTCGGCATTCGCCCCGTCGAGGTCGCCCCGTCGGAGGATCCGACCGGCGCCCGCGGTCTCCTGCCAGTAGAGCTGCCCGGCCGCGCCGTCGACCACGACGCAGCCCGAGGACGTGAGGTCGACCGTCTCGAAACCGGTCCCGTCGTAGCCCACCCGCCGCGGCTCGCGGGTCGCGAAGTCGAGCCAGTAGAGCTGGCGGTTGACGGGGTCGAGGGTCGGACAGGTCGGGCTCTCGCCCGAGGCGGGCGTGTGGAGCGTCCGGACGTCGGACCCGTCGAGGCCGGAAAGGACGTAGGCGCCGGAGGCCACGTCGCGCCAGACGAGGACGCCGTTGTCGAGGTCGATCCGGAACGGCGAGGCGCCGGTCGCGATCGTCTCCGCGTTCGACCCGTCGAGGTCCGAGCGGCGGATCCGGTCGTCGCGGTCGAGCCAGTAGATCGTGCCGGCTCCGGGGTCGAGGAGGAGCATCCGGACGTCCGTCGGCCCGAGGGGCTCGAGGCCGGAGCCGTCGAGGCGGGCACGACGGAGCACGCCGTCGCCGTCGCGCCCGTAGATCCGGCCGCCCAGAGGGTCGATGGCGACCGACGTGAACGGCACGGGGCCGACGACGACCGAGGCCTGGGTGCCGTCGGCGTCGGCGCGATAGACCCCGGCGGGGGCGTCACCGAACGGGGACTCAGCCCAGAACAGCGGCTGCCCGCTGGCGGGCACGGCGAGGAGGATTGCGAGGGCGGCGAGTCGAGGGAGCGTCATGGCGCGCGAGGATGGGACCCCTAAAGCGTCATCGCGCGCCCGAACGGCTCACGCGTCCTCAATCCGTGCGCCCCGCCAAGGGACGGCGAGGCCCCGCTCTTCCCACCACAGACGAGCGGGGCCCCGACGGCTCTCCGAATCGAGAGAGCGGAGGGTCAGCGACCGGAGCCGCGATCCTCGGTTACGTACCGTCCCACTCGTCAATACGAGATCTCGACGCGCAACGGGTCACGCGCGACGAAGAAACCTCATCCCCCGCTCGAGGCCGGCCCGTACGGCGGGCGTCGATCCTTCCCTATCATGCGGCTGTCCATGCCCTCCCCCGTGGCTCACGACGTCACACAGCTCCTGGCCCTCGCTCGCGACGGCGACCAGCGCGCGCTCGACCGTGTGCTGCCGCTCGTCTACGAGGAGGTCCGCCGGCTGGCTCGGAGCCAGCGCTACCGGAACGGGGCCTCGGAGACGCTCAACACGACGGCGCTCGTCCACGAGGCGTACGAGAAGCTGGCCCTCCACGACGGCGATTACGTCGACCGTCAGCACTTCTTCCGCGTCGCCGCGCGGGCCATCCGGCAGGTCCTCATCGACGCCGCCCGGGCGCGGAAAGCGGAGAAGCGTGGCGGCGGGACGCCCGACGTCTCGCTCGACGGCGTCGCCGTGGCCAGCCCGGCCCGGGACGACGAGGCGCTCGCGCTCGACGAGGCGCTCGACCGGCTCGCCGCGCTCGACGACCGCCAGGCCCAGATCGTTGAGCTCCGCTACTTCGTCGGGCTCACGGTGCCCGAGACGGCCGACGTCCTCGACCTCTCGCCGGCGACCGTCAAGCGCGACTGGGCCGCCGCGCGGGCGTGGCTCTACCGCGAGATGCAGCGAACTCGCGACGAGGGCGAGATGGCCTGAGCCCGGGCGGGCGGGTCCGACGGATGAGCCGGATCGCGCGCCGATTCCGCTTTTCCGTCCGACGTCTCCGCTCCGCCGTGCCGACCGACTCCCGCCTCCACCGCCGCGCCGCCGACCTCTTCGCCGACGCGCTCGACCGAGACCCGGCTGAGCGCGAGGCGCTCCTGGCCGACGCCTCCCTCGACCCCGACGTCATCGCCGAGGTCCGCTCGCTCTTGGCCGCGCACGACGACGCGGGCGACGACGCGCTCGCCCCGCTCGCGTTCGGGCCGCCCGGGCCGGAGGCGCTCGTCGGGCAGACGGTCGGGCCATGGCGGCTCGAGGGCGTGCTCGGGACGGGCGGCATGGGCGTGGTCTACGAGGCCCGCCGGGTGGCTGGCGGGTTCGAGCAGCGGGCCGCGCTCAAGCGCGTCCGCCCCGGCGTCGGGGCCGACTTCCACGCGCGGTTCCTCCGCGAGCGGGAGCTCTTGGCCGGGCTCGACCACGCCGGCGTAGCGCGGCTCCTCGACGGTGGCATCGACGGCAGCGGCGCCCCCTACCTCGCCATGGAGTTCGCCGAGGGCGAGCCGATCACGACGTACGCCGACCGGCATGGCCTCAGGCTCCGCGACCGGATCGCCCTGTTCCTTCAGGCCTGCGAGGCCGTCGCCCACGCCCACCGCCACCTCGTCGTCCACCGCGACCTGAAGCCGGCCCACGTCCTCGTGGCCGACGGCGAACGTGGCCGGGCCCGCGTGAAGCTCCTCGACTTCGGGATCGCCAAGCTCCTCAAGGACGACGACGACCCCGGCCTCACGCGGACGGGCGCCGGGCCGCTCACCCCTCAATATGCCGCGCCTGAGCAGGTCCTCGGCCGGCCGGTCACGACGGCGACCGACGTGTACGCCCTCGGCGTCGTCCTCTACGAGCTCCTCACGGGGTCCCGCCCCTACGACGTCGGCGGACTCCCGCTCAGCGAGGCCGCTCGTGTTGTGGCCGAGACCCAGCCGGTACGTCCGAGCCAGGCCGCCTCGAGGACCACTGACCCGAGGCGGCTCCGAGGCGACCTCGACACGGTCGTGCTGAAGGCGCTCGCGAAAGAGCCCGAGCGGCGCTACGCCTCGGCCGAGACGTTCGCCGACGACCTCCGCCGCTACCTCGGCGGGCTGCCGGTCGAGGCGCAGCCCGACTCGGTGCGGTACCGCGCGGGCAAGTTCGTCCGCCGCCACCGGACGGCCGTGGCGTCGGCGACGCTCGTGGTGCTGGCGCTCGTCGGGGGCCTCGGGGCCGCGCTGTGGCAGGCGGCCGAGGCCCGCGCCGAACGGCGGACGGCCCACCGCGTCAACGCGTTCGTCACCGAGATGCTGGCCTCCGCCGATCCGTACGGCGGCGTCGGGCGCGGCGTGACCGTGGTGGAGGTGGCCGACATCGCGGCGGAGCGAGCCGCGCACGACCTCGCGGGCGAGCCCGCGACCGAGGCCGGCGTCCGGCTGGCCCTCGGCGAGACGTACCGGGGCACGGGGGAGTACGAGAAGGCCGAGGCGCAGGTCCGCCGCGCGCTCGCGCTCCGGCAGGCGGCGTACGGGCCACGGCACCCCGAGACGGGAGAAGCCCTCAACGCGCTCGGCGCCCTCCTCATCGAGCGCTCACGGTTCGAGGCGGCCGATCGCGTGCTCGCCCTCGCCCTCGACGTCCACCGCCGTCATCCCGGCGAGCACGGAGCGGCCTACGCCAGGACGCTCGTCCACCTCGGACAGGTCGCCCTCGAGACCGGCGACCTCGACGCGGCCGAGCGCCACCTCCGAGAGGCCATCGCGATGATCCACCGGCACCCGCGACCGGTCCCCCCGGCCCTCCTACGCGCGGGGCTGAACGCGCGGTACACTCTCGGAGTCACGCTTCACGAGGCCGGGGAGTACGCCGTCTCCGACTCCGTCCTCGTCCCGCTCCTGACCGAGATGCGCCGGGCCGACCGCCCTCCCCCCTACCTCGGCACGACACTGACGACGCTCGCCTGGAACCGCGAGTACCTCGGAGAGACCGACCGGATCGAGCCGTACCTCCGCGAGTCGCTCGACTTCCGCGAGGACCGCTTCGGGCCGAGGCACACCGAGACGGGGTACGCCCTCAACGACCTCGCCTATTACTACCACTTCTACGGGACCGAGTACGGAGCGGCCGAGGACGCCTACCGGCAGGCGCTCGAGATCTTCCGCGACGCGCATGGGGAGAACTACACGGCGGTTCCGGCCGTCCTCAACAACCTCGCGTCGCTGTACCGGGGCACGGGCCGCGAGCGGGAGGCCATCCCGCTGCTCGAGGAGGCCGTCGCCATTCAACGGCAACTGCTGGGACCGGACCACGTCGACGTCAGCTTCCCACTCATCAACCTCGGCCGGACGTACGTCACGCTCGGGGAGCCCGAGCGGGCCGAGGCGCCGCTCCGGGAGGCCCTCGCCCTCCGGCGGCGGGCGCACGGCGACGACCACACCCGGGTCGGGACAGCGCTCGACGCGCTCGCGGCCGCTGCCCGGGGACGTGGCCGAATCGACGAGGCCATCACGCTCTACCGACAGGCCGCCGACACACACGCGCGGGCGCTCGGCCCCGACAACGCGAACGTGGCCGAGATGGAGCTCTTCCTCGCCGAGGCCCTTCTCGAGCGGGAGGCAGCGGGCGACCGCGACGAGGCCCGCCGGCTCGTCGGCCACGCCCGACCCATCATCTCCGCGACGTACCCCGACGGGAACGACCGGACCGCGAAGGCCGAGGTGCTGGCCGCGCGCCTGGGCCTCCGCCCCAGGTAAGTGCCTCGACGTATGGGTCCCGATCCTTCGTTCCACCGCCGCGCCGCCGCGCTCTTCGCCGACGCCCTCGACCAGGCCGACCCCGAGGCGTTCCTCGACGGAGCCTGCGACGACGACGCGCTTCGGGCCGAGGTCCGCGAGCTCCTCGACGCGCACGCGACGGCCGGCGACGCCCTCACGCCGCCCGAGGCGGGCGGGCTCGCCGACGCGCTCGTCGGTCGCGGGGTGGGGCCATGGCAGGTCGACGCGGTGCTCGGGGAGGGCGGAATGGGGGCCGTATACAGGGCCCATCGCGTCGACGGCGCGTACCGGCGCGAGGTGGCCCTCAAGATGCTCCAGCCGGGCGTGCCCGGCGCCGCCGTGCTCCGACGGTTCCTCGCCGAACGCGACGTGCTGGCCCGCCTCGAGCACCCCGGCATCGCGCGTCTCTATGACGCCGGCGTCGACGCCGAGGGGCGGCCCTTCTTGGCGATGGAGCTCGTCCCCGGCGCACAGATCACGGCGTGGGCCGAGACTGCGAGCGTGGAGGACCGGCTGGACGTGTTCGTCCAGGTCTGCGACGCCGTGGCGTTCGCGCACCAGAACCTCGTCGTCCACCGCGACCTCAAGCCGTCGAACCTCTTGGTGACGGAGGGGGGCGGGCGGCCGCGCGCCGTCGTCCTCGACTTCGGGATCGCCAAGCTCCTCGACGCGCCGGACGCCGAGACCACGCGGACGGGCGCCGGCCCGCTCACGCCGGCCTACGCCGCGCCCGAGCAGGTCCGCGGCGAGTCGGTCACGACGGCGACCGACGTGTACGCGCTGGGCGTCGTGCTGTATGAGCTCCTGTCCGGCCGCCGACCGTACGACGTGACCGGCGCCAGCCCGACCGAGCTCGAACGGACGCTCATGACGCAGCCCGCCCGGCCGAGCGCCGTCGTGGCCGAGCGCGCCCACGCCCGGCGGCTCCGCGGGGACCTCGACACCGTCGTCCTGAAGGCGATGGCGGCCGAGCCCGAGCGCCGCTACCCGACCGCCAGCGCCCTCGCCGACGACCTCCGGCGCCATCTCGCGGGCGAGCCCGTCGCCGCCCGCTTGCCGACGACGCGGTACCGCGTGACCCGGTTCGTGCGGCGGCACCGCGTCGGGGTGGGCGTCGCCGCTGCGGCCGTGGCCTTGTTGGCCGTCGTCGTGGCGGCGTACACGCTCCGGCTGCGGGCCGAGCGGGACCGCGCGGAGGCCCGGTTCGCGATCGCCCGAGAGGCGGCGCGGGCCATGATCTACGACGTCCACGACGCCGTGGCCGGGCTGCCGGGCGCCACGCCGGCCCGCGCCGTCCTCGTCGACCGCGCCCAGGCGTACCTCGACGAGCTCTCGGCCCAGGCCGCCGACGACCCCGCGCTGCGGATCGACCTCGCCGGGGCCTACCGCCGCGTCGGCGACGTCGAGGGGAGCCCCATCAGCAACAACCTCGGGCGGACGGCCGACGCGCGGGCGAGCTACCTCCGGGGCCTCGGCCTCATCCGAGGACTCCCGCCGGACCTCCCCGACTCGCTCGCCGCCGCCGCCGCCTCGACCGAGGGCCAGCTCTGGAAGGGCCTCGGCGTCGTCGTCGCCCACACCGCGACGCCGGACTCGGCGCTCGCCCACCTCCGACGGGCGATCGACGCCTACGCCCGCGCCGTCCGCCTCGCCCCCGACGACCTCGACCACCGCGTCGACCTCGCCGCCGGCCACGTCAACCTCGGTGACTACCTCGGCCACCCGTACTTCCCCAACGCCGAGCGGCCCGACGCGGCGCTCGTCCAGTATGCCCGGGCGCGGGCCCTCATCGAGTCGGTCCCCGAGCCCGAGCGCTCGCTCTACGCGCTCCGCATCGACGGGATTACCTACGAGCGTGAGGGGAACCTCCACCGCTCGCGCGGCGACCTCGACGCGGCCGTCGCCCCGCTCCGGCGCTCCAACGAGCTCCGCCAACTCATCGCGGCCCGGCCCGACGCCGACGCCGACGCGATCCGCGACGCCGGGATCGGGACCGAGGCGCTCGGACTCCTCGCCATCGAGCGCGGCCGGTTCGGCGAGGCTGAGCGGTCGCTCCTTGCGGCCCAGACCGTCTACCAGCGCCTCGCCGATGCCGACCCCAAGAGCGCCAACGCTCGCCAGACGTTGGCCTTCGGCCACCTCAACCTCGCGCGGCTCTACGGGGACCCCGACGGGCCCGACCTCGGCCGCCCCGCCGAGGCCCGCCGCCACGCCGCCGAGGGCGCCCGGATCTTCCGCGCGCTCGCCGAGGCGGACCCGGACAACGACCGCCTCCAGTCGCTCGCCGACGACGCCGAGACGACCCGCGACCGGATCCGCTAGCCTGCCAGACGGACCCGCTGCGGGCCGGGCGGAGTACGGCGGAGGCGTCCTCCCTCTGCCATGCCCCTCCCCCTCCTCCTCTCCGCCCTCGTGCCCGGCGGCAGCGCCGCCGCCGGCAGCGGCTCCCTGACGCTGCTCGTCGTCTTCGTCGTGCTCGCCATCGGCGTCTCGTTCCTGTGCTCGGTGATGGAGGCCGTGCTCCTCAGCGTGACGCCGGCCTACGTCGGGGCGAAGGAGGAGACCGCGCCCGCCACGGCCGCTCGCCTCAAAGCGCTCAAGGCCGACATCGACAAGCCGCTCGCGGCCATCCTCACGCTCAACACCATCGCGCACACGGTGGGGGCGACGGGAGCGGGCGCGCAGGCCGCGGCCATCTGGGCCGACCAGAACGTGTGGATCGTCTCGGCGGTCACGCTCTTCTCGATCCTCCTCACGCTGGGCATCCTCGTCCTCAGCGAGATCATCCCGAAGACGATCGGGGCCGTCTACTGGCGCGGGCTGGCGCCGCTCGTGGCCCGGCTGCTCGGGCCGATCATCGCCGCTCTCCAAATCACGGGCCTCATCTGGCTGTCGAAGGCGATCGCGCGGCTCCTCTCGCGTGGCAAGAAGGAGAGCGCCGTGAGCCGCGCCGAACTCGCCGCCCTCGCCCAGATCGGGACCGAGGAGGGCGTGTTCGACGAGACCGAGGGCCGGATCCTCCGGAGCCTCTTCCGCTTCAACGAACTCAAAACGAAGGACGTCATGACGCCCCGGACGGTCCTCGTGGCCTACCCCGAGCACACGCCGCTCCGCGAGATCGCCAACGACGGGCAGCCGTTCTCGAGGCTCCCGCTCTACGAGGGCTCGCGCGACCACGTCACCGGCTTCGTCCTCCGCGACGACGTGCTGGCGGCCGTCGCCGACGGCCGCGGCGACGAGCCGGCCCGCGTCTGCGCCCGCGAGCTCCTCACGGTCCCCGACACGCTCCCGCTCCCCGACCTATTCGACCGGCTCCTCGAGCGACGGGAGCACATCGGCCTCGTCGTCGGGGAGTACGGCGGGACGGCCGGCGTGGTCACGGTCGAGGACGTCGTCGAAACCCTCCTCGGCACGGAGATCGTCGACGAGGTCGACGCCGAGCACGACATGCAGGCGGCCGCGCGACGCCAGTGGGAGGAGCGGGCCCGCCGCCTCGGGCTCGTCGAGGGCGACCCTGACGAGACGTTCGACGCCATCGACCAGGCCGCCCGAGAGCGGCAGGCCGCCGCACGCCACGGGATCACTGGCGGCGAACCGCCGACGATCACTCGTGACGACGCGTCCGGCGACGGGGCCGAGGCGGAGGAGACCGCCTAACGGCGCGCGTCGGCGTCGTCCGTGCGCGGGCGGATCCGAAAACCGGGCGCCGACGAATCCGATGGGCGCGGCGACAGTGCCGCGGCGCGGCGGGCGGCCTCAGCCATCGCGGGGCGCCCCTGGGCCGCGAACCGCTCGGCGATCACGAGGAGCCGGTCGGCGGCGGACCGGTCGTCACGAGTGGTGGGCATCGGGCGAGCGGAAGTGGAAACGGAAGGTGAGCCTTCGTCCCTCCCCGATGCATCCGCCATCCCCCCAGATCGTGGCGTCCCCCGACTCATGTCACGCGGAGCTCACGCCAGCCGTGGTTGAGGTCGTTCCTCTTCACGTCGAGCAGGGCGAAGGCCCGCCACTGGAACGCGGCGTCGCGGCCCTCGATCGGCGGCGGCGCGCTCATCGGAAGGTGAACGACGGCCTCGTCGCGGAACCGGACATGCACGTTCAGGCGGAGCGCCTTGCCGCGTTCGCCGTCCTCAACGCCGTGCGGGGCGTCGGCCCAGGAACCGGTGCGATTGCGGGTGAGGGTAGAGACGCCCATGGAAAGGACGGGGACGCAACGCGAGGAACGGCTAGGAAGCCGCCCCCCTGCCCTCCCCTACGCGGACGGCGAGCGTCCAGGGTCACGGGACCGCCACACGGGCGCCGGAGTAGCTTTCGAGCCCCGCCCCGCCCTCATGCGCCGACTCGAAGATTTTTCCGACGCGGACCTCCGCGTGTTCGACCGCCCTCCGCTCCCGCTGCCGGACGCGATTCGCACCGTGTACCTCATCGGGATCTGCGGGAAGGGCATGGGCGCCCTCGCCGAGCTCCTCGCCGAGGCCGGCTATGACGTCCGCGGGAGCGACGAGGCGGCCTACCCGCCGATGTCGACGCGTCTCGCGGCGGCCGGCATCCCCGTCCTCGAGGGCTACGACCCGGCCCACCTCGACGGGCCCGCGGGGCCACCCGACCTCGTCGTCGTCGGCAACGCGTGCACGCCGACGCACCCGGAGGCCGCCGCGGCCCGCGAGCGCGGGCTGACGCAGGCGTCGCTTCCCGAGGCGCTCGCCCACCTCTTCCTGAGCCAGCGCCAGCCGGCCGTCGTCGCCGGCACGCACGGGAAGACGACGACGACCGGGATGCTCGTCCACGTCCTCCGCCATGCCCGGCTCGACCCCGGCTTCCTCGTCGGCGGCGTGATGGTCGGCGACGAGCGGACGGCCGGGCTCGGCGACGGGCCCGTGTTCGCGGTCGAGGGCGACGAGTACGACGCGGCCTACTTCGACAAGCGGCCCAAGATGATCCTCTACCGGCCGCACCGGGCGATCGTCACGAGCCTCGAGTTCGACCACGCCGACATCTACGCCGACTGGGCCGAGTACAAGCGGGCCTTCCACGCCTTCGCCGCGCTCCCGCCGCCGGACGGCCTGCTCCTCCTCAACGGCGAGGACGCAGAGGTCCGCAAGCTGGCCAAGCGGACCTGGGCGCGCGTCCGGCTCTACGGCGAGGAGGGCGCCGAGGCCGACGGGGTCGCCTTCGACGTGGCGGCCCGAGACCTGACACCCGTCGAGGGCGGGCAGACGTTTACGCTCGTCGTCAAGGGCGAGGCGGTCGCCGACGTGCGGCTCCCGATGGGCGGGCGGTACAACGCGCTCAACGCGCTGGCGGTGGCCGGCGTCGCGCTCGACGCGGGCGCCACGCCCAAGCAGGTCGCCGACGGGCTCGGCACGTTCCGCGGGATGAAGCGCCGCCAGGAGGTCGCGGCGGACACCGGCGGCGTGCTCGTGGTCGACGACTTCGCGCATCACCCGACGGCCGTCGAGGCCACAATCCGAGGCGTCCGCGAGCGGTGGCCGGGGCGGCGCGTGGTCGCCGTGTTCGAGCCGCGGTCGAACTCCAGCCGCCGCGCGGCCTTCGAGGCGCCCTACGCCCGCGCCCTCGCGACGGCCGACGCGCTCTTCCTCTCGACCCCCCCGCTCCGCCACAACGACGACCCGAAGGACTTTCTGGATGCCGGAACCGTCGCCGAGGCCGTCCGCCAGTCAGGCACGCCCGCCTCGGCCTTCGCGTCGGCCGACGAGTTGCTGCCGAGGTTGCTGGACGAGTTGGGTGAGGGCGACCTCGCGCTTGTGATGTCGAACGGGTCGTTCGATGGGCTCGTCGCCAAGCTCGCGGACACGCTGGAGGGCTGAGGGGCGGATGGTCGCGCGCTCCGCTCCGACCGCCCATAGGGACACGATGGGTCGGGTCCCTGCCGCGATCCTGCTCGGGGCCCTCCTCATCGGCTGCGAGGCGCCCCCGC
The DNA here is from genome assembly GCF_002283365.1 of Rubrivirga marina. Lineage (NCBI taxonomy): Bacteria > Pseudomonadati > Rhodothermota > Rhodothermia > Rhodothermales > Rubricoccaceae > Rubrivirga > Rubrivirga marina. The sequence goes on from NZ_MQWD01000001.1 coordinate 4,639,945, forward strand.
CCGAGACCCCGCGCCTCGACGACGAGGGCCCGCCAGACGTCGTGGGGACGTGGGCCGGCGAGGTCGAGGAGGACGGCCTCCGCTACAAGCTCCTCCTCACCATCGACCATCTCGAACAAGGCGCCGACGCCGGCAAGACGGCCTACACTGGCGGGCTCGACTGTACGGGGACGCTCACCTACGAAGGCGCCGACCGGCGCGTCCTCTCGTTCCGCGAGGACCTCCACGGCTCGCCCAACTGCGCCGACGGCCGGATCGACGTCCGCCTCCGGAGCGACGGCCGGCTCGGCTGGACGTGGTACCGCTCTGATGCCGACCGCGTGCCCGACGCCCGAGCCACGCTCGACCGGGAATGAGCGGCTGGTCTCCCCCGACGCACGACGACCTCGGCCGTCCGGTCCCTCTCGGGGCCTCGCCGCGCCGGATCGTCTCGCTCGTCCCCAGCCAGACCGAGCTCCTGGCCGACCTCGGGCTCGACGCCGAGGTGGTCGGCCTGACGCGGTTCTGCGTCCACCCCGAGGGCTGGAACGAGAGAAAGCAGATCGTCGGCGGCACCAAGAACGTCCGGGTCGACCGCGTCCGCGAGCTGGCGCCGGACCTCGTGATCGCCAACAAGGAGGAGAACGTCCGCGAGCAGGTCGAGGCTCTCCAAGCCATCGCGCCGGTCTTCGTCACCGACGTGCCCGACGTGGACGGGGCGCTCCGGATGACCCGCTCGGTCGGCGGCCTCGTCGACCGCGCCGCCGAGGCCGACCGGCTGGCCGATGCCGTCGCCGCCGGCTTCGCCCGCCTCGGCGCCGAGGCGGAGGGAGCCGTCCCGCTCCGCGCGCTTTACCTCATCTGGCGGGACCCGTGGATGACGGTCGGCGACGACACGATCATCGCGGACGTCCTCCGCCGTGGGGGGGTCGAGAATGCCGCCGTGGGCCACCAGCGCTACCCGACGCTCAGCCCGGACCAGTTCGCCGCGCTCGCTCCCGACGTGGTGCTGCTGTCGTCGGAGCCGTACCCGTTCGGCCCGGCGCACGTCGCGGAGGTCCAGGCGCTGGCGCCCCGCGCGCAGGTCGAGTTGGTGGACGGCGAGCCGTTCTCGTGGTATGGCAGCCGGTTGCTCCGAGCCCCCGACGCGCTCGACGATCTCCGTCGGCGGCTGGCGGCGGGCTGACAGGCGGTCGGCGCGCGATTCACGGAACGGCGCCGGGCGGCGGCGATCCAACCCGCGCTCATCTACCTCTCTCTTCATGCCCTACACCGCCACCTCCGACCAGCCCGCCCACGCCTCCGGCACCTTCGACCTCGGCGACGGCCTCACCGTCCACCGCCTCGGGTTCGGCGCCATGCGGATCACGGGCAAGGGCATCTGGGGCGAGCCCGACAGCTACGACGAGTCGATCCGCGTCCTCGAGCGCGCCGTCGAGCTCGGCGTCGACCTCATCGACACGGCCGACAGCTACGGGCCGTTCGTCTCGGAGGACCTCATCGCCGACGCGCTCGCGCCCTACCCCGACGGCCTCGTCGTCGCCACGAAGGGCGGCCTCCTCCGGACCGGCCCCAACGAGTGGATCCCGGACGGCAAGCCGGCCTACCTCAAGCAGGCGGTCCAGATGTCGATGCGCCGGCTGAAGGTCGACACGATCGACCTGTACCAGCTCCACCGGATCGACGCCGACGTGGACCGCGACGAGCAGTTCGCCGTGCTCAAGGAGTTCCAGGACGAGGGCTGGGTCCGCCTCGTCGGGCTCAGTGAGGTCTCGGTCGACGAGATCAAGGCCGCGCAGGACGCCGGCCTCGAGGTCGCGACGGTCCAGAACGAGTACAACCTCGGCACCCGGAAGAGCGAGGACGTCCTCGACTTCTGCGAGGAGCAGGGCATCGGGTTCATCCCGTGGTTCCCGCTCAACGCCGGGAAGCTCTCCGACAGCGACCTTCTCGAGGACGCGTCCAACCAGCTCGGCGCGTCGCACAGCCAGGTCGCTCTCGCGTGGCTCCTCAAGCGCTCGCCGGTGATGCTCCCGATCCCCGGGACGTCGTCGGTCGAGCACCTCGAGGAGAACGTGGCCGCGGCCGAGATCGAGATGCCCGACGACGTGTTCGCGGCGCTCGACGAGGCCGCCCGCGAGGCGGCCTAGGTCGGCGCTCTCCCGTCCCGCCTCGACGTCGAGGCGGGCGGGGCCGGCGCGTTATCGGCGGGCCCGGTTCAGGAGGTGGGACAGGATGACGGCCCCCGCCGTGCCTCCGGCGACGAGCGTCGGCGTCCGGTCCGGCGCGGGCGGCGGGACGTCCACCACGCCGACCTCGTCGCCAAAAACGGCGGGCTCGGGCACGTAGCGGCCGCGCTCCGGCCGGTGCGAGCGGGCGGCGAACGCGACCAGCCGGTCGGCCGCGTCGCGGTCGATGGCCCGCCCGTGGCCCGCGGCGAGTGTGGTGGGCCGGAGGTCGGCGAGCCGCCGGACGCTCGCGTCCGTCGCGTCCCAATCGGACACGAACGGGACGGGCGAGCGTGAGACTTCCCGCGCGTTCGTCGCCACGCCGATCCACGAGTCGAGGTCGGCGGTCGCCACGGCGTCGCCGGCGAGGAGCGTCCGGTCGGCCTCGCGGAAGAGCGAGACGTGGCCCGGCGTGTGCCCGGGCGTGTGGACCCACCGCCAGTCGGGCAGGCCCGGGACCGCCCCGTCGGCAGGGAGCGCGCGGACGCGGCCACCGAAGGCGTAGCCGGCCGTCGGGAAGAACCGGGAGAGGAAGGCGATCGCACCGCCGGGCGTTGGGTCCTGCGGCGGGTAGTCCGAGCGGCCGGTGAGGAACGGGAGCTCGGCCTCATGGGCGAGGATCGGGACGCCCCAGTGGTCGGCCAGCACGGCAGCGTTGCCGGCGTGGTCGAAGTGGCCGTGCGTGAGGACGATGGCCTCCGGAGGCGTCGTCCCGTAGCGCGCCTCGGCCGCGCGCCGCACCCAGGTCGACGTAGTCGGCAGCCCCGTGTCGACGAGCACCCACGGCCCGCCCAGCGGCCCGACGAGGTAGGCGTTGACGAAAGCGACGGGGACGCGGACGACGTCGCGCGCGACGAGCGACGTTCCGATGGAGGTAGACATGGCGACGGGAGACGAGCCCTCCTCTTACCCGGTCCGTCCCGCGCGGTGCCCGTGTCGGACCGGCTCCCTCCCAGGGACCTCCCGCCGACCCCGCCCGCCTCGGCGCCGAGGCGGCCGCAGCCGAGTCCGGCGGAGCCGGTCAGTCGCAAGCGACGTCGTCGAGGTCCTCGTCCCAGCAGGCGCGGTCGCCGCCGTAGTACGTGTCGGCCGTGATCGAGCCGGCGCGGGTCGCGTCGTCCCACACGATGAGCGCGCGGTCACCAGTTGGCTGGTCGGTCCAGTCGAACGTCCGCTCATCGCCGTCGGTCGCGTAGCGGACGGACGAGCCGCCGTGGTCGCGACCGGCGGGCACGCGGAAGGTGAGTTCGCGGTCGTCGAGGTCTCGGACGTCGAACGAGGCCGTGAGGACTGGGCCGTCCGCGTCGGGAGCGAACAGGCGCCACGTGCCGGTCTCCCCGTCGAGGCCCGTCGTGGCCGTGTAGTAGGTGAACGGATCGCCCTCGGGCCCGGTCACGACGAGGCGCCAGTCGATGGACGAGCCCTCGGGCGTCCCCTCCAGCGCGAGGTCGATCGGCGTGCCGTTCACGGCCGTCGTGGCCTCCCACATCCAGACGCCGGCCGTGACGGTCGGCGAGTCGGCGGTCACGGCCTCCGTCGCCGCGCCCGGCAACACGAGGTGGAGCCCGACCACGGTCGAGACGATGCCGACGCGGGCCGCGGCGTTGATGAAGTGGGCACCGGAGGCCACGCGGGCGCCGTCACTTGGGAAGGCGTCGGTATCGAGGACGAACGCGGCGACGGCCGGCGGGGCGGGCGTGTCGGTCTCGGCGTCGGAGGCGTCACAACCGGTGAGAGCGAGGCCGACCGCGGCGAGGAAGGTCAGGGGGCGGAGCATGGGCCAGGGTGCGATGGGGAAGCCAATCAACGAGGGAATCGGCCGGCCGGCCGAGGTCCGCAAGCCGCCGAGGCGCATCCTCAGCGATTCATCAGCCGCCAAGGCGCCCGAACCGGCCTTGACACGGCCTCGCAGCCTCCGTTGACTCTGGCGTGCGTCCCGCCCTCCCCCTACTCCTGCTGCTGACGGCCGCCGCCGCGGCCCAGCCGGGCACGCTCGCCGGGACCGTCCGCGACGCCCGGGGCGCGCCGCTGCCGGGCGCGAGCGTCTACCTCTCGGGCACCACGCGCGGCGCCTCCGCCGACGCCGACGGCCGCTACCAGCTCGAGGCCGTCCCGCCCGGCGCGTACCGGGTCGTCGCGTCCCTCGTCGGCTACACGGCCGACGCCCAGGAGGTCCGCCTCGGGCCGGGTGAGGACCGGGTCGTGGACCTCCGGCTGGAGGCGACGACGCTCGACCTCGGCGGCGTGGCCGTCGAGGCGGAGCGGGACGAGCGCTGGCAGCGCCGGCTCGCGTGGTTCCACCGGACGCTCATCGGCGAGTCCGCCAACGCCGACTCGACGCGGATCCTGAACCCGGAGGTCCTCGACTTCCGCGTGCGGTGGGGCGCGCTCCGGGCCGAGGCCGCCGCCCCGCTCGTCATCGAGAACCACGCGCTCGGCTACCGGGTGACGTACGACCTCAGCGAGTTCAGCGCGAGCGCCGTCCGCGTCCAGTACGACGGGGACGAGCGGTTCGAGGAACTCCCCCCGGCTGACAGCGCCGAGGCCGCGCGCTGGGAGGCCGCCCGCGTCCGGGCCTACCGCGGCTCGCTCGCCCACCTTCTCCAGTCGCTCCTCGCCGGCACCGCCGACGACGCCGGCTACGCGTTCGAGGTCGTCCGCACCGACGCCTACGGCGCGCGCCCCGCCTTCCGCATGCGGGCCGACTGGCTCATGGACGTCGGCGACGACGGCTGGGGCACGCTCCGCGGGTTCGAGCGGATCGACGTGACGTACCGCGGCGAGCCGGAGGAAGCGGCCTACCTCGAATCGGAGTGGTTCCGCGAGCACCGGAGCCGGCCGCGGTCGGTCCAGGAGTCGTCGCTCCACCTCGACGGCCGCGTCCGGATCGACCCGCAGGGGACGCCCGAGGACCCGTTCGGCATTTCGACCTCCGGCCACATGGCCTTCGAGCGCCTCGCCGACCGCGTCCCCGAGGAGTACCGCCCACCGAACGAGGGCGATGCCGCTCTCCTTCGGCAGGGACATCGTGAATGATGCCCCTGCAGTCCGAGCCCGGTTCGCCGGGGAGTCCCTCACCCGATGAGGCCACTCGATGGGCGACCGCGTTGCTGAGTCCCTCCGCCTCGGCGCCGAGGCGGGCGGAGTGGACCGCTAGACGTGCCGGAAGCCGGCCGCCTCGAGCGGCACGCGGTTGCCGTCCGGGAGGCGGAGCGCGACGCCCTCCTTCGGCTCCACGACCTGCCCGACGACGGCGTACGTGTCCGGCGACAGCTTCGACGCCTCGGCTTCGGGGATCGTGAACAGGAGCTCGTAGTCCTCGCCGCCGTAGAGCACGAACGCCTCGGCTCGCTCGTCGAACCGCTGCGCCGCGAGGGCCGTCTGGACGTGGACCGGCAGGAGCCCCGCGTCGATGACCGCGCCGACGGTCCCGGCCTGGCTGAGGTGGTGCGCCTCGGAGGCCAGCCCGTCGGACACGTCGATGAGCGACGACGGGCGGACGCCGGCCTCGGCCCACGCTTCGATCCGGTCGAGCCGGGCCTGCGGCATCAGCTGGCGCTCGACGGCGTAGGCGAACCCGGTGAGGTCGGGCTGCGGCGGGTCGTCAGCGGCGCCGTCGCCGGCGGTCATCCGGTCCTTGCCGGCCAGGAGCACGCGGAGGCCGGCCGCGGCGCTGCCGAGGTCGCCCGTCACGCAGAGGAGGTCGCCAGGCTGCGCGCCGCGGCGGTACACGACGGCCCGCTCCTCGGCCTCGCCGACGACCGTCACCGACAGCGTCAGCCGGGCCGAGGCCGTCACGTCGCCGCCGACGACGGCCAGCCCGTAGCGCTCGCACGCCTGCGCCATCCCGGTGTAGAGCGCCTCGGCGCCCTCCACCGACAGGTTGTTGGGCAGCCCGAGCGCGACCGTCGCGAACCGCGGCCGCGCGTTCATGGCCGCCACGTCGCTCACGTTCACGGCGATGGCCTTCCACCCGAGCGCCCGCAGCGGCACGTACGTCCGGTCGAAGTGGACGCCCTCGACGAGCGCGTCGGTCGTGATCACGTGCACGCGGCTCGGGCCGTCGGAGCCGGCGGCGCCGACGCGGTAGACGGCCGCGTCGTCGCCGATGCCGGCGACCAGGTCGCGGGCGTCCGCGGCGTCGGCCAGCGCGGCCTTCATTTTGTCGATCAGGCCGAACTCGCCGACGTCGGAGACGGGCGTGAAGGGCTGTGCGTCGGGGATCTCGGACATGTGGGGCGCGGGGCGGGACCCGTCGAACGTAGGGGCCCGGGCCCTGTGCCGCCTCCGCGCGCTCTTTAGCGCCTCTCCTCGTCCGCTTCCTCCTCGTCCTCCTCATGGCGCGGCTCGGACGACCGGGCGGATTCCAGGCGGCGGATCGGCCGCGGCGGGTGGAGCATCGGCGCCGTCTGGCGCCCGTAGCGTGTGGCGAAGTCGCGGTCGCTCATGAACGCGAACCGGACGAAGTCCACCCAGCCGACGAGCATCGGGAGGAACGTCCAGCTCAACAGGAGCATCGCGATCCCGATCTTGGGCTGGCCGAGGTAGAACCGGTGCGCGCCGATCCCGCCCAGCGTCAACGCGAGCAGCGTCGCGCCGCCCTTGCTCTTCTCCCGCTTCGCGCGTCGCCCGCCCCGCAGGAACGGCTCCATCGGCTGGCCGACGCCGCAGTGGGGGCACACCTCGGCGCGGAGGTCGAGCTCGGCGCCGCACGCGTAGCAGAACTTGGTCGAGACCGCGACCGGCAGGGCCGACGCCTTGACAGGCACGGGGAACGTCTCCTCCGATGACGCCTCCGAGGCGGGCGGGGTCGACCGTTTCAGGATCTGGCGGACCTTCTGCTTCCGACGGCGGCGCGTCCGCTTGCGCCGCTTCCGGTCCGGGTCCGGCCCGAACGCCTGCTCCTCCAGCTCCTCCGCCGTCAGGTCGTCGAGGCCGTCGTCGGTGTCGAAGTCGGTCATGGGATCGCGGGAGCGTGAGGTGGGAGCGATCCGAGCCTTTCGGCGAGGGCGGCTCCAAAGTTGCGCGGTCCGGGTCCTCTAGGGCTGGTCAAAGTAGCCGGCGTACGCGTCCGGCATCCGGGCGAGCGACCGGACCTCGACGTCCTTGTAGTAGACCTCCGCGGCCTCGCTCTGGAGCTGGACCCGGCCCCGCGTGAGCGGCCCCTCGACGCCGTCGACGACGGCGCGCGAGCGGGCCAGGACCATGACGACGTGCCCGTTCACGACGTGGACGCTCCGGTCGCCGACGGCGATCAGCTCGAGCTCGGTCCACTCGCTAGGCGGGCTCTCGTGGTCGGCACTGCGGAGGCAGAACCCGCCGTTCGGCGAGCCGCCCCCGAAAGGCCGGAACGGCTGGCGGACGCTCGCGATGGGGTCGAGGTCGCCCTCCGGTGGGAACGCCCGGATGTCGGCGGCCGACGAGGCGATGGTCCAGTAGTCGCCCATGTGGCCCTCCATCACCTGGAGCTCTTGCGAGAGCATCCACGACCGCCACCAGTCGACGCCGGGCTCGCCGACCGAGTGGTAGAGGACGCCCGAGTCGCGGAGGAGCTCGGTCCGCGGCGGCCACACGCGCTCGCCCCAGCGGACCTTCAGCCGGAGGTGGTAGTCCGCGAACTCACGCCGCGTGAACACGCTGCCGTAGACCTCGCCGCTGATCCGGAGGACCGGCTCGCCGTCCTCCATCACGACGCTGAACACGCCGTCTGGGTCGGTGTCGTAACCGACGGGCGCGACCGGCTGGCCGTCGGCGCCGACGGGCGGCTCGCCGGCATAGCCGGGCGCATGGCGGAAGCTGAGGTAGGTCCGCCACTCGGACAACTCGGCGTCGAGGAGCGGCGTCCACGCCTCGGCCCCGTCCGCCTCGGCGGCCGCCCGGGGCCCCCCGCCGCAGCCGGCGAGCAGGGCCACCGCACCGGCCCAACCGAGGACACGACGAGGTAAACGATGGGGCGGCATGGGAGGTGGGGTCAGGGGAGCGTCAGCGAGCCCTGGAAGGCGGGGCGGGACGCGCCCGTCACGGCCGGCAGACCGGTGCGAACGCCGTTGGCCCACTCGTGGGCAAGGAGCGCGAACAGCACGGCCTCCTTCGCGTCCGGATCGAGCCCGTACGCCGCCGTCGTCTCCACCGGGATCGGCGCGAGCTCGTCGGCCAGCATCGCGATCAGCGTCGGGTTGTGAACGCCGCCGCCGGAGGCGATCACGCGGTCGGGCACCGGGTCGACCCACCGGCGGATGGCCTCGGCGATGGAGCGGGCCGTGACGGCGGCGGCCGTCGCCAGGAGGTCGGCGGGCGCCGCGGGGCCGCGGCCGACGAGCCAGTCGACGAATGGCGCCCCGAAGTCCTCACGCCCGGTCGACTTGGGCGGCGCGGCGCGAAAGAACGGGGCGTCGAGCACGTCGGCCACCAGGAGGTCGTCGGGCGTGCCCTGCGCGGCGAGGGCGCCGGCCTCGTCGTACGGCTGGCCGGTCAGGCGGAGCGCGAGCGCGTCGAGGACCATGTTGGCCGGGCCCGTGTCGAACGCGGCGCGCGGCGGGCCGCCGGGCGGGAGGACCGTCAGGTTGGCGATGCCGCCGAGGTTGAGGAGCACGCGCGTCTCGTCGGGCGCGGCGAAGAGCGCGCCGTCGAGGAACGGCGCGAGCGGCGCGGCCTGACCGCCGAGCGCGAGGTCGCCCGCCCGGAAGTCGGCGACGACGGGCGCGCCGAGGCGGACGGCGAGGACGGCCGGGCAGCCGATCTGGAGCGTCGAGCGCGTCGGGACGCCCGCGACCTCCTCGGCCTCGGGCACGTGCTGGACCGTCTGGCCGTGGCTCCCCACAAGGTCGAGCGCGTCGAGACCGAGGCCGGCGGCGGCCAGCGCGCCCTCGACGGCGTCGGCGAAGCAGTCGCCGAGGCGGGCATGGAGCTGGCTCACGAGGCGGACGTTCGAGGTCGTGACCTCGACGCACGCCCCGAGCGCGTCGCGGAGCTCGGCGTCGTACGGCTCGCTCACGAACCCGAGCGTCTCGATCTGGACCTCCGTCCCCGTGCCCTCGATGCGGACGATCACGGCGTCGATGCCGTCGAGCGAGGTCCCGCTCATGAGCCCGGCCACGACGCGCGGGCCGGACCGGGCGAGCCGTTCCAGAGGACTACTCATCCGCCGCGCTGGCGGAGCTCGGCCGCGCGCTCGAGGAGCTCTTCGGCCTGGTCGGGCTGGCGGGCGGCCCGCTTCTCGTAGACGAGCGCGGCCTCGACGTACTGGTGCTGCGCGGCGTAGATCTTGGCGAGCGTCTCCGACACCATGTCGTCGACCTCGCCGTGGTCGAGCTCGACGTCGGGGCCGGCGTACTCGGGGTCCGGGCGGATCCGCGGGGCGTCCTCGAGTTGGGAGATCAGCGCGTCGAGTTCGTCGGCCACGGAGCGGTCGGCGGGCGCCTCGGGCTCGGCCGCGCCGAACTCGTCGACGACGGCGTCGACGTCGGCGAACGGATCCTCGACCTCGGGCTCCGGCTCGGGGTCCTCGGGCGCGACGACGTCGGGCTCGGCGTAGGTGCCGGGCGGCGGCGTCGGGATGTCGGCCTCGGCAAGGACGTCCCACCCGTCGCCGTCGCCCTCCCCGACCTCGTCCTCGGGCTCGGGGGCCGGCTCGACCTCACCTTCGGGCGGAAGGACCGGGGCGAGGCCCGTGTCATCGGCGCCCCAGTCGGAGCCGGAGGGCGAAAGCGTCGGGGCGTCCGCCGGCGACGCCTCGTCCGGCGTGTCGGCGAACGGGTCGTACTCGGACGGCTCGTCGGCAGCCGGCTCGCCATCGTCAGGCGTCTCGACGGACGGCGCGGCGGGCGACTCCGGCGGCGCGGCTGTGTCGCCGAAAAAGAGGTCCGATGCGTCGAGCGTCCGCGGCGCCCCGTATCCGAACAACGGCCCGTCCTCGGCCGTCTCTGCCTCGGGCTCCACCTCGTCCACCTCGGGCTCAGGCACGGTCGCTTCAAGCGCGTCCGCCCCGGGCTCCGCGTCGACGACGTCGGGCTCGCTCCGGGGCGCTCCCCGAGGCGCTCCAAAGTTGAGCAGCGGGCCGTCGACCTCCTCGTCGTCCGGCCCGAGGTCGACGGGGTCGTCCTCCACGTCGAGCGGCGCGGCGAGCGGCTCGACCGATGCCATCGGCCGCGCGTTCGTCGGGCGCTCCTCGGCGGGAGCCCCCGTCTCGAAGTCCGCTCCCTCCAGGTCGTCGTAGATAGACGTCGGGAAGGCGGCCGGCGGGTACGGCGGCGCGGCGGGGTCGGGGACGGCCGGCGGGAGGTCGGGTGGGAGATCGTCGGCGACGCGCGTCGCCAGGAGCCGTTCGCGTTCGCGGTGGACGAGCGGGCTGCCCGGCACGAGCGCCGCGGCGCGGCCCCACGACACGAGCGCGTCGTCGATCCGCCCGGCCGCCTCGAGCGCCGTCGCCCGGAGGACGTGGGCAGCGGCGTAGGTCGGCGCCTCGGCCACGAGGTCCGCCAGCCGCCGGGCCGCCTCGACCGGCCGGCCCTCGGCCAGCAGGCGCGCGGCCACCTGGACGGCGGGCTCGGGCGGAGACGAGGCGGGCGTAGACATGGGGCGCGGAGTGAACCCGCAAACTACGCCAGCCGGTCCGCGCCTCTACGCGAGCGGCGTGTCGACGGCGTACGACTCGAGCTGGTGGCGGTAGGCGGCGAGGAAGCTCGCCGCCATGGCCCCGTCGATGATCCGGTGGTCGTAGCTCAGCGAGATGTACACCATGTGCCGGATGGCGATGACGTCGCCGCCGTCGGGTCCGTCCACCACGACCGGCCGCTTGACGATGGCTCCCGGCGAGAGGATTGCCGTCTGCGGCTGGTTGATGATGGGCGTGCCCATCAGCGACCCGAGGCTGCCGACGTTCGTGATCGTGAACGTGCCGCCCTGGAGCTCGTCGGGCTGGAGCTTCTTCGAGCGGGCCCGGTCGGCGAGGTCGGCCACGTTGTGCGCGAGGCCCGTCAGGTTCTGCTGGCCGGCGTTGCGGACGACAGGGACGAGGAGGCCCTTCGTGCCGAGCGCGACGGCGATCCCGACGTGGTAGTCCTTCTTGATGAGCACGCGCGTGCCCTCGACGGAGGCGTTGAGGAGCGGGTGGTCGCGGAGCGGCTCGATGGCCGCCTCGATGAAGTACGGCGTGTACGTGAGCTTGACGCCCTCGCGCTGCTGGAACTCGGCCTTGTGGGCCTCGCGGTGGCGCACGAGCCCGGTCACGTCGACCTCGGCGAACGACGTGACGTGGGCGCTCGTGTCCTTCGACCGGCGCATGTGCTCGGCGATGAGCTGCCGCATCCGGTCCATCTCGACGACCTCGACGCGCTCGCCAGCCGTGTCGCCCGAGGCGGCCGGGGCCGGCTTCGAGACGGGCTTCGACGGGGCCGTCGGCGCCTGGCGGGCCTGCGGAGCGGGCGCCGCGGCCGGGGTGGCGGGGGCCGCCTGCGGAGCCGGGGACTCGGCACCGTAGCTCTTGGGCTCCGGCGCGGGCGCCGAGGCGGGCTGTGCGGGGGCCTCGTCGCGCGACTCGAGGTAGGCCATCACGTCGGCCTTGCTCACGCGGCCGTCGGCGCCGCTGCCCGAGATCTGCTGGAGCTCGGAGAGGCGGATGCCCTCGGCCTCGGCGATGGAGCGGACCAGGGGCGAGTAGAAGTTGCCGGCGTCGTCGCGGGTCGGGATCGGGCCGGCCGGCTCGGCGGAGGCGGTCGCCGCGGCGGCGGCCTCAGCCCCCCGCTCTTCCTGGACGGCAGGCGCAGCGGCAGCCGCTGCGTCGCTGGCCTCGCCGCCGTAACTCTTCTCGTACGGCTCCGGCTCGTCGGCCTGGGCGGAGCCTGTGGGGAGCGAAGTCGAACCGTCGCCGCCGGCGGGCGCGGCCTCGACCGGCGCGGCGCCCGCGGCGCCGATGACGGCGATCGGCGTCCCGACGTCGACGGTCTCGCCCTCTTCCACCAGGATCTCGAGGAGCGTCCCGGCCTCCGGGCTCGGGACCTCGGAGTCGACCTTGTCGGTCGAGATCTCGAGGAGCGTCTCGTCGGCCTCGACCGCGTCGCCCACGGCCTTCTTCCACTCGAGGACCGTCCCCTCCATCACGCTCTCGCCCATCTTGGGCATCACGACCTCCGTCCGCGCGCCGCCCGAGGCGGGCGCGGCGGGCGCGTCGCCGGCGGGGCGGACCGGCGGGGCGGCCGGCTTGGCCTCGGGCTCCGGCTGCGGGTCCTCGCCCACGGGCTGGACCTCGGTGAGCGGCTCGGCCGCGTCCTCGATGGGGTCCTCGTCGGCGGAGGCGTCCTCTGCCGGCGGGGCCGCCTCGGGCGCCGCGCCGACCTCGGCGTTCACGTCCGTCTCGATGACGGCGATCGGCGTCCCGACGTCGACGGTCTCGTTCTCCTCGACCAGGATCTCGACGATCCGGCCCGCCTCGGGGCTCGGGACCTCGGAGTCGACCTTGTCGGTCGAGATCTCGAGGAGCGTCTCGTCGGCCTCGACCGCGTCGCCCACGGCCTTCTTCCACTCGAGGACCGTCCCCTCCATCACGCTCTCGCCCATCTTGGGCATCACAACATCGACACGGGCCATGGAACGGAGCGCGGGGGCGCGGAAGGGGAGACGGAAGCCGGAGCGGCAAAAGATAGCCCGCTCCCAACGCCGGTCCGGCCGGAACCGCTCCCGAGACCCGATGAAGACGCGGAGCCCTCAGGCCAGACGGTAGAGATCGAGCGCCTCGGCGCGCCCCCGGAGCGGGGCCGCCCCCAGCGCCTCGGCCTCGAACCGGCCTGGCGGCACGCGCGCCCACACGGCGCCGGTCGCCAGAACCTGCGCGTCGAGGTCCTTGGTGAGCCCCTCGACGCGCGAGGCCACGTTGACCACGTCGCCGGTCACCTTGTACTCCTTGTGCTGGGCCGACCCGACCGTCCCGGCCACGACGTCGCCCGCGTGGAGCCCGATCCCGACACGCGTCGGGCGGAGCTCGCCGGCGGCCACCTCGGCCTCGACGCGGGCCACGATGTCGAGCGCGGCCTCGACCGCGTGCGTGCAGTCGTCGGGCGTCGAGAGCGGGGCGCCGAAGATGGCCATGAACCCGTCGCCGAGGAGCTGGTGGACGATCCCCCCGCGCGACGTGACGGCGTCGACGGTCAGCCCGAAGAACCGATTGAGGAAGTCGACGACGGCCTCGGGCTCGGACGCCTCGGCGAACGTCGTGAACCCGCGGACGTCGAGGAACATGACGCACACGGCGATCCGGCGGACCGGCGGGTCGGCCTCGTGGCGGAGCAGCTCGTCGACGACGGCCGGCGCGGTGTGGCGGCCGAACAGGTTGAGGATCCGGGTCCGCTCGGCCTCACGCTGCGCCGCGTCGAGCGTCTGGGCCGACTGCATGGCGAGGATCGTCAGGAGCCGCGCGTCGGCGTCGGAGAACGGGCCGCCGCGCTTGTTGTAGAGCGTGAGGACCCCGAGGAACCGGGCGTTCGCGATGAGCGGCGCGCAGAGGACCGTCTGCACCGCGTCGTCCCACTCGAACGCCGAGAACGGGGGCGAGGTGCGAGGGGCGTCCAGGCGGAGCGTCCGGCGGTGCGTCCCCATCCACCCGAGGAGCGCCTCGTCGGGGCGGAGGGCGAGGCGGTCGCCGCGGACGGTCCGCACGAACGTGGCGCCGGCCGCGCCCGACTGGCGGTCGACGAGCGTGACGACGCCCTGCTCGGCCCCGATGGCGTCGAGCGAGCGGCGGACGAGCGCGTGGACGGCCGCGTCGAGGTCGCGCGCGCTCCCGATGGCGACGGCCACCTCGTTGAGGAGGGCCAGTTCGTCGACGGACCGGCGGAGGCGGTCGATCTCGGCGGGCGAGGGCGGGGCGTCGGCCATGGCGCGTTCGTGGGACCGCAGGATACGCGCTCCCAAATCACTAGGTACGCTCCACTTGGCGACGAGCACGGACGAGCCGTCCCCTTTCGACCGTGACCCCACCGGGTTCAGACCCTCGCCCCTCGGACGCCCTCCCTGGTCTCGAGATCGGCCCGGACCGCGTCGGGGCGACTCGGCAGGACCAGTATGGGCGTGGGGTGCCGCGCAACCGCCGCCCGGCCGGACCCCGCCGTCGCGCTCCACGTTCTCTTGCCCCGGCTCCACGCGGACCCGGGGGCCCGTGCGCGTCTGTATCTGAGAGGCCGGGGCCCCGGCGACGCTCGCCCCCTCCCGTCGCGAGCGACTACGGCGTGAGCGAGGCGTCCGGGCGACTGCTACGAGTGGACGACGAGCAGCTCCGGCCTGCGAGGGGACCGGTTCTTGCTGGGCGGCACCCTGCCCGTCCCCGACCGCCCCCTACCCCGCCTCGGTCCGTCCACGGGAGGACCGAGGCGGAGAGCCCGGAACGCTGGGGACGCGTTACTCGGCGAGGGTGGCGAGGTAGAGCCGGACGCCCTCCCGCTCGTCGTGCGTCATCTTCGCCGTCATCGTCCACGGCATGAACTCGGGGTCCATCTCGCGGCCGTCCGGTCGCACGCCCGTCGTCATCGTCTGGTGGAACTGCTCGGGCGGCCACTGGCCCGAGGCGGCGAGGTTCGGCGCGAACGGGGCGCCCGGCTGGTCGGCCTCCTTGCCGACGAGCCCCTCGCCGTGGCAGTACGCGCAGAGGCCCTCGGCGACGTACGCGCCGTACTCGACGGTGGCGCCCGGAGCCGGCGACGAGGTCGGCGTCGGGTCCACGTAGACGCCCTTCGAGAGGTCGAGCGGGCCGGCCGCCAGCAGCTTGCCGAGGAGCGTGTACTCCATCGGCGGGAGGTCCTTCTCGACCGGCGGCAGCGTCTCGAGGTAGGCGATGAGGTCGACCGCCTCGGCGTCGCTGATGTTGTGGTACGCGCCCGACGGCATGACGAAGAGGGCCGTCCCGTCGACCCCGACGCCGTGGCGGATGGCACGGTCCCAGTCCTCGGGCTCGTACTCGCCGCCGATCCCGGCCGGCGTGAGGTTCGAGGCCACGATCCGCGCCGGCCCCTCCTCGGCCATGACCTGGCCGGAGAGGTCTGCGCCGTGGCAGTCCTGGCAGCCGTAGATCCCGGCGAGGTGTGCGCCGCGCGCGAGGGCGGCCGAGTCGGTCGGGATCGTGAGCGAGGTCACGGGGACCTCGTGGACCCGGGCGATGTTGGCCGCGCCGACACGCGAGGCGACGAATCCACCGACGACGACGACGAGAACGAGGGCGCCGACGACGATGCCGGCCCACTTGAGGACGGTGCGCATGGGAGTGGAGGCGAGTGGAGGATTCCGTGAGCCGAGGCGGCGGACGTGCGCCTGGCCCCTCATCGACCTCCGCAAAAGAACGCGGCGGAGTTCAATTCTCCGCCGCCTGCGCCTCGGCGCACGCCGACAGGGGCCCGCGGGCCGCCTCCAAGTGAGTCCCTCGCTCGCGCCTAACGGTTCGTCGCGGCAGCCGGTATCTCCAGCATCGTCCGCAGACCGGGCCGCGCGCCGGCCACGCGGCGCGCCGTGTTGACGACGGCCGCGACCGTCGCCGTGTCGCCGAACGTCCCGCCCTCGACGACGACCGTCAGCGGCGGGTCGCCCGCGATCTCGACGCGGTCCTCGTCCCTCGCGCCGACGGCCATCGTGAGCGTGAGCGTCGCCCGCGTCTCGCCGTCGACCGTGACGGTCGCCGTCTGGTGGATGCCGGCGACGTCGCCCGCCGCGACCGTCGCGTGCTCCGTCCGGTAGTCGGCGTCGGCGAGGTGGGGGCCGAAGGTCTCGCTCACCTCGGCCGTGTCCCAGCCGAGGCCGGCGGCGAGAGCCTTCGCCGACTCGACCATCCCGATGTGCCCGAACCCGCCGGCCGCCTCCCGCTCACGGAACGCGGCCTCGGTGAGCCCCGCGCCGACCTTCTTTTGGAGCGGCCCGCGCCGCCGCCCCGCGTCGACCGACCGCGACACGTCGACCCGGTCGACGCGCGCGACGACACCCGACAGGACGACCGGGAGCAGGTCCATCACGAACCCCGGGTTCACGCCCGTCCCGACGACGACCACGCCCGCCTCGGTCGCCGCGCGGTCGATCCGCTCCGAGAACGCGGGGTCGCGGTCGAACGGCCAGAACAGCTCCTCCGACGACGACACGACGTGCGCGCCGGCATCGATGCAGGCCATCAGCTGGCCCTCGATCCGGTCGAGGAACGAGAGCGTCGTGTGGAGGACGACGTCGGGCGCCCACTCGCCGAGCGCGGCCGGGTCGTCGCGGACCTCGGCACCGACGGCGTCGCGCCCCAGAATCTCCCCGACGTCCTTCCCGACCCGCTCCGGGTCGAGGTCGAGGGCGCCGACGAGTTGGTGGCCGTGGTCGAGGGCGAGACGGGCGCAGGCCTGGCCGATGGGGCCGAGGCCGAACTGGACGATGCGGAGCGACATGCGAAAATCCGGGGGGAAGACGAGGGCCCGAAAGCTCGCCCGACCCAGTCGCCGCGGGCCACAAAAAA
The DNA here is from genome assembly GCF_002283365.1 of Rubrivirga marina. Taxonomy (NCBI): domain Bacteria; kingdom Pseudomonadati; phylum Rhodothermota; class Rhodothermia; order Rhodothermales; family Rubricoccaceae; genus Rubrivirga; species Rubrivirga marina. Next base: position 4,656,616 of record NZ_MQWD01000001.1, read on the forward strand.
CCGCCGCCCCGGGACGAATCCTGGGGCGGCGGGGATCGGGCGCCGCATCCCTGGCAAGGCGTGCGCCCGACGTCGGCGGCCTGAAGGCCTAGAGGGTGCTGAGGAGGACGACCACGCGGGCCGCGGCCTCCGCGGAGACGGTCGACGAGACGGCGGTCTCGGCGGCGGTGTAGTAGGTGGCGAGAGCCGACGCGACCGCCTCGCCCGACGACGCGGCGTTGACGGACGCCATGAGCGCGGTGCGCGCCGTAGCCGTGGCCGCGGCAGCGATCGAGAGGTCCGTCGCGCTCACGCCCGTTTCGGAGCTCAGCTCCGCCTGGACGACGGCGCGGTAGGTGGCCATGGCGGCCGTCCGCTGCGCCTCCGTGTTCGCCGCGCGGAGAGACGCCACGAGTTGGGCGCGGGCCGCGCCGAGCGTCGCGAGGCGAGACGACGCGGCGCCGCGGGCTTCGAATTCGGCCTCGATGGCGAACGCCGTCGCCGTCGCCGCGAACAGCCGGGCTCGAGTGCGGACCGACGCGGCCGTGCGCGAGGACGTCGAGGCGGCGAACCGCTCGGCGGCGAGCGCGCGGGCCCGGGCGGCGCGGGCCGCCGTGCGGGCCGTCAGGCCGGCCTCGGTGTACGCCTCGACATAGGCCTCCTCGAAGTCCGCCAGCGCGGCCGACGTGTTGGCCGAGGCGGACAGGGACAGGCGGAGTTGAGCGTAGGCCTCGTCCCGGTCGTCGCGGACCCTCTCGATGTCGTCGTCGGCGGCGCCATCGTCGGCGGCAGCGCGGCGCTCGGCGGCGAGCGCCGCGTCGAGGGCCGCGGCGACCTCGGCGGTCGTGGTCTGGCCCAGCACGAGGTCGGTGGCGACGTCGGACGTCACGAAGAGGACGGCGTCCGACACGCGGGCGCGGTCGCTCCGACCGCGAACGACGACGTACACGTCGGCCTCGGCGTCGGTCTCGGTCGTCATCGGCGGGACGCGGACGGTGCCGCGGGCCGCACCGCCGGCTTCGACGAGGACCGACGACGAGAAGAACCCGTCGGACTCGGCCGTGAGACGGACGGGAGCCGTGGTGCCCTCGCTCTCGAGCGAGAACGACCCGCTGGCCGTGGTGGTGGCCGAGCCGGCGAGGGCGTTCGTGCCGCCCGAGGCGGAGATCGAGGCGGCGGTGACGACGGCGCCTTCGACCGAGGCGCCTGAGCGACGGGCCGTCTCGGTGTCGTCGGTGACACGGCCGTCGAAGGTGACGGCGGCCCCGGTCTCGGAGCCGCCTGAGGCGCTGTCGCAACCCGTGGTGAGGGTCACGGCAGGACCGAACAGGAGGGCGGCGGCGAGGACCGCGCGCGGAACAGGAGTCTGGAAGGACATGATTAACAGGTGGTGGGGTGGTGGGACCGCCGGGCGTAGCCGCGGTGGGATCCGTACAAACGCCCTTGCCCTCGGTCCGTTCGGCAGCGTGGATGGAGGAACGGGGCACCTCGCACCACCACCCCATGTCACACAACGGATTACGCCGATGCGACCGAAAAACACCGACGTCGGCGTCCTCCTCTGTCCTACGCGTCCAGCGCGTGGCTCAGTCGCTCGGCGAAGGTGTCGGTGAGCCGCTCCATCTCGATTGACACGGCCGGGCGGACGACCGCGCCCAGGAACGACGGCGCGGGGATCCGGAGCCGCGCGTCCATCCGCAGCGTCCCGACCGTGGCGGCCTCACCGTCGGGCTCGACCGAGCAGGCCCCGTCGAAGGCGGCGTTGCCCACGCCCGGGATCGGCGTCCAGCGGAGCGTGTGCGAGGCCTCGTCGGCCTCGTAGCGGCAGGCGTAGACGACGGAGACGCGCCCGCCGGGCGGGCCGAGCGGGTCCATTCGCCAGAGGTACGCGCCCTCGCCGTACGGCTCGACCGACGCCACGTGCGGGTACAGCGCGCCCCAGCGCGGGACGTCCTTCAGGAGCGCCCAGGCGGCGTCGACCGGCGCCGCCAACCGGACGCGCCGGGCCACGTGCGTGTCGACCTCGATCACGCGGGGACCTCGACGAGAGCCAGACGGGGCGCCGTCACGCGACGTCCCCCACCTCGGCGCCGAGGTGGGCCAGGGCGGACCGGAAGATCTTCGCGCCGTCGGCGGTGCCCAGGACCGGCTCGACGCACCGCTCGGGGTGCGGCATCATCCCGAGCACGTTGCCGCGCGCGTTCCGCACGCCGGCGATGTTGCGGGCCGAGCCGTTCGGGGCCGCCTCCGGCACGGCCTCGCCGGCCGCGTCGACGTAGCGGAAGACCACGCGGTCCTCGGCCTCGAGCTCGTCGAGCGTCGCGTCGTCGGCCGTGTAGTTGCCCTCGCCGTGGGCGACGGGGACCGTCAGGACCTCGCCCGTCTCGAGCTCCGCCGTGAACGGCGTCGCCGTCGACTCGACGCGGAGCCGCGCGTCCTTGCAGGCGAACCGGAGGCTGGCGTTCCGCATGAGCGCGCCCGGCAGGAGCTCGGCCTCGCACAGCACCTGGAACCCGTTGCACACGCCGAGCACGAGCCCGCCCGTCGCCGCGAACCGGACGACGTCCTTCATGATGGGCGAGAACCGGGCGATGGCCCCGGCCCGGAGGTAGTCGCCGTAGGAGAACCCGCCGGGCACGACCACGAGGTCAGCTTCGCCGACGGAGCCCTCCTTGTGCCACACGAACCGGGCGTCCTGCCCCAGCACGTGCTTCGTGGCGTGGTACACGTCGTGGTCGCAGTTGGACCCGGGAAAGACGAGGACGGCGACCTTGGCCATGGGGGTGGGGGTGATGGAGTGAGGGGTGAGGGGCCCGCCGCTGGTCGGCGCCGCCAGCCCGGCGCGACGTACCTCCGCGTCATCCTGAGCGGAGGGCGCAGCCCGGAATCGAAGGATCTCTGGCGAGCACGTGCTCTGGGCCACGCGCTCGGTGTCGACGCGGGGCTCCGTCGCGTCAGAGATCCTTCGGCTCGCTCCGCTCGCTCAGGATGACACGGAGGGGAGGCCGACGTTCGGAAGTCGAGAGAACGGGCGCGGGGGCCGGGGGTAATCTACCCGCCGCTGCCTCGTTCGCGGCGTCGGGGTCGACAAACCCCTCGCCCACTTTCCTCGTCACCCGCCCGTGATCCCCCGGGAGCTGTTCAAGAAGATCCGCCACGTCGAGGTCCGCACGCGCGGGCTCGTCGACGACGTGTTCGGAGGCGAGTACCACTCGGCGTTCAAGGGCCGCGGGATCGAGTTCGCCGAGGTCCGCCCGTACCAGATCGGTGACGACGTCCGGACCATCGATTGGAACGTGTCGGCGCGGACGGGCGAGCCGTACGTCAAGCTGTTCGAGGAGGAGCGCGAGCAGACGCTGCTGCTGGTGGTGGACGTCTCCGCCAGTGAGGCGTTCGGGAGCGCGCGGGCCAAGCGCGACCTCGCGGCCGAGGTCTGCGCCGTCCTCGGGTTCTCGGCCCTCCGCAACAGCGACAAGGTCGGCCTCGTGCTGTTCACCGACCGGGTCGAGCGGTTCGTCAAGCCCAAGAAGGGGAAGCGGAACGTGCTCCGGATGCTCCGCGACCTGTTCGCCCACGAGCCTGAGCACCGGGGGACCGACCTCGGCGACGCGCTCGACCACGTCCTCCGCGTCCAGCGCCGCCGCGCCATCGTGCTCCTCGTGAGCGACTTCCTCGTGCCCGACGCCGCCTACGACGGCTTGGCGAAGCAGCTCCGCGTGGTGTCGCAGAAGCACGACCTCGTGGCCGTGCGGCTGGTCGATCCGCGCGAGGAGGCGCTCCCGCCCGTCGGCCTCCTCCGCGTGGTCGACGCCGAGACGGGCCGCGCCGCGCTCGTCGACACGTCCAGCGCGCGCGTCCGCGAGGACTTCGCCGAGCGGGCCGCCCGCCGCGCCGCCCGCGCCGAGGCCACCCTCAAGCGCGCCCGCGTCGACCACGTCACGCTGCGGACCGACGAGGACTACGTCGAGCCGCTCTCGCACTTTTTCCGCCACCGGACTCGGAGGTGAGCGGAATGGGAAACCGAAGATTGGGAACGGGGCAGGGGAGCCGCCGCCTCCGGGCGGTCGTGCTCGGCGTGATGGCGACGCTCGCCGCCAGCGGGGCGACGGCGCAAACGGCCCGGCTGGCGGTGCTCGCGGACTCGGTCTCGGCAGGGGTCCCGTTCGAGGTCGCCGTGACCGTGACGCACGGGCTGGGCCGGCAAGTGACGTTCCCCGAGGTCCCCCCCGGCGCGCCCGAGGCGGGCACCCTCGTGTTCGGCGACGCCGAAGCGATCAACGTCCGCCGCCTGCCGCCGGTCGAGCGCGGCGGCGTCCGCGTCGACAGCGCCGTCTACCGTGCCGTCGTGTTCGCGGCCGACTCGGCGCGCGTCGGGCCGCTGTCCATCCGCGTGACGGCGCCGACCGACACGGTGCTCGCCCAGACCGGGAGCGTGCTCGTGCCGGTCCGCTCGGTTCTGACTGGGGAGACGGCGCCGTACGAGCCGGCCCCGATCGGCGAGGCCGAGGCGTTCCCGAGCGCGACGCCGCTGTGGATCGGACTCGGGATGCTGGCGCTCCTCGTGCTCGGCGGGATCGGGTGGGCGCTCGCGAAGGCCCTCCGCACGCCCGACGAGCGGGCCGTCGTCCTCCCCTACCCCGCCGCCCTCGCCCGCCTCGACACGCTCGACCGGGAGGCGCCGGCCGAGGGCGCGCCGGCCGAGGCCATCGAGGCCCACGTCGTCGCCGTCCGCGACACCCTCCGCGCCTACCTGTCCGGCCGCCTCGGCGTACCGGCTCGCGAGGCCACGACCCGCGAGATCGCCGACCGGCTCGACGGCGACGCCCGCGTCCCCCCCGAGGCGGCCGAGGCCGTCCGGAAAGCGCTCCAGCCGACGGACCTCGTCGCGTTCGCGCGCGTCCGCCCCGGTCCCGAGCCCGTCGCCCGCCTCCGCGCCGCCACCCGCCGCGCCATCGACGCGGTCGAGGGCGCCGTCCGGGCGCAAGGAGAGACACGAGGCACGGGGGACGGGGCCCCGTCTCCGGCGACCGCCTCCCCCCCCATGCCTCATCCCCCCTCCCCGTCCTCGTAGCAGACGCCCTCCATGCATCAGCCCGTCGGCCCGCCGTTTTCCGAGACGCTCGTCCGCCGGCTCCGCAGGGCGGAGCGGGTGGCCGTGCTCACCGGCGCTGGAATCTCGGCCGAGAGCGGCGTCCCGACGTTCCGCGACCCCGACGGGCTGTGGCAGAAGTTCCGGCCCGAGGAGCTGGCCAACGTCGAGGCGTTCCTCGACAACCCGGAGCTCGTCCAGGGCTGGTACGCCCACCGCCGACAGGTGGTCGAGGACGTCGAGCCGAACCCCGGCCACGTCGCCCTCGCAGAGCTGGAGCAGTGGGTGACGGCTCGCGGCGGCGAGTTCCTCCTCGCGACCCAGAATGTCGACGGCCTCCACCGGCGGGCCGGGAGCGAGCGCGTCGTCGAGCTCCACGGGTCGATCACGCGGTCGCACTGCATCGAGTGCTCCGCCCCGGCCGACGCGTCGGCCACGGAGCGCGGCGCGCTCACGTGCGAATCGTGCGGCGGGCTCGTCCGCCCCGACGTCGTGTGGTTCGGCGAGATGCTGCCCGAGGCGGCCATCGCCGCCGCGCAGGAGGCCGCGGCCCTCGCCGACGTGTACCTCTCGGTCGGCACGAGCGCCGTCGTGTACCCGGCCGCCGGACTTCCCCAGCTCGCCCGTCAGGCCGGCGCCTACGTCGTCGAGGTGAACCCCATCCCGAGCGACATCGCGGGGCTGCTGAACGAGGTCGTGCGGGGGCGGGCCGGGGAGGCCCTGCCCGACCTCGTCCGCGCCGTCACGGCGCCCGACGCATGACGCCGCCCCTCCACGTCCCCGCTCGTCCGTGACCTTCGCCAGTCCCCTGTGGCTGATCGCCCTCCTCACCGTCCCCGCGCTGGGGTGGGCGCTGTGGCGGTGGCGACACACCACGCCGGGCGTCCGCTACTCCGTGGCCGACGACGCCGCGGCGACGGGGACGACCGGCTGGGCCCGGCTCCGGCGGCTCCCCGACGCGCTCCTTCTGGCGGCCCTCGCGCTCGGCATCCTCGGGCTGGCCCGTCCCCAGGAGCGCGACGCGACCGTCGAGCGCTCGACCGAGGGCATCGACATCGTCCTCGCCCTCGACGTCTCCACGTCGATGACGGCCGAGGACTTCACGCCGAACCGCTTCGAAGCCGCCAAGGCCGTCGCCGCCGAGTTCGTGCGCGGGCGGGAGTCCGACCGGATCGGGCTCGTCGTGTTCGCGGCCCAGGCCTACACGCAGGCGCCGCTGACGATCGACTACCCGTTCCTGCTCACGATGCTGCAGGAGGTCCGGATGGGGCTGATCGAGGACGGGACGGCGATCGGGACGGCCCTCGCGACGGCGACGGCCCGGCTCCGCGACTCCGAGGCGGCCTCGAAGGTGGTCGTGCTGCTCACCGACGGCCAGAACAACCGGGGGCAGGTCGACCCGCAGACGGCGGCCGAGGCGGCGGCGGCGCTCGGCGTCAAGGTGTACGCGATCGGCGTGGGCGGCGAGGGGGGGCCGCGGCGACGGGGTCCGTTCGGCGGCCTCAGCCCGGCCCCCGAGGTCGACGAGGGGGCGCTCCGCCAGGTGGCCGAGACGACCGGCGGGCGCTACTTCCGCGCGACCGACGCCGAGGCGCTCCGCCAGATCTACGACGCCATCTCGGAGTTGGAGCGGACCGAGATCGAGGAGACGGTCCTGCTCGACGTCGAGGAACGGTACCCCCTCTTCCTCTGGCCCGCCCTCGCCTGCCTCGTCGCGTCCATCGCGCTCTCCACGACCCGCCTCCGCGAGGTCCCGTAGCCCGCTCCGCCTCGGCGCCGAGGCGGACCCACTCGACTTCCGTCGTCCATTGTCCTTCCGCTCGCCCCTCGTCCTCTTGCTGGCGGCCGCGCTCGTGCCGGTCGCCTGGGCGGCGTTCGCGTACGCGGCACGCAAGCGGACCGAGGCGCTCCGACTGTTCCTCGGCGACCGCGCGGGGAGCGCGTCGCCCGGGGCGCTCGTCCGCCAGCGGCGGATCCGAGCGGGGCTCATCGTCGGCGCCGTGGCGCTGCTCGGCGTCGCGCTGGCGGGGCCGCGGATCGGGACGGCGCTCCGCGAGAGCCGCCAGGAGAGCCTCGACCTCCTCATCGCGCTCGACGTGTCGGACTCGATGCTGGCCGAGGACGTGGCGCCCAGTCGCCTCGAACGCGCGAAGCTCGAGATCGAGCGGATCGTGGAAGCCCGGCGTGGCGACCGCGTCGGCCTCGTCGTGTTCGCGGGCGAGGCGTTCCTCCAGTGCCCCCTCACGACCGACCGCGGCGCGCTCCGCCTGTTCCTCGACACGGCCGACCCCGAGCAGGTCGCCGTCCAGGGGACGGACTTCGCCCGCGCGCTCGACGTCGCCGACGCCGCCTTCAACGCGGCCTCCGACGGCGACGGCCAGCAGCGGCCGCGCGCGCTCCTCGTCGTGTCTGACGGGGAGAATCACGAGCCCGGCCTCAGCGACGCGGCCGACGCGCTCCGTGCCGACGGCGTCGAGGTCCTGGCCCTCGGCGTCGGCACCGACGAGGGCGCACCCGTGCCGGACATTCGCCGGGGGCAGCGCGTCGGCGTGCGGACCGACCGCCAGACGGGCCAGACGGTCGTGACGCAATACGAGGAGGGCGCGCTGCGGGACCTCGCCGGGCGGGGCGGCCTCTTCCGCGTGGACCGCCGGCCCGCCGCCGACGCCGTCAACGCGGCGCTCGACGACCTCGACCGGGCCGTCGTGGCGCAGGACGAATTCGCGGCCTCGGCCGAGCGGTTCCAGTGGCCCCTCGCGCTGGGGCTCTTGCTGCTGCTCGTCGAGCGGATCGTCGCCCTCCGTCCGCTCCCCCGCCCCTCATCGAAGGGCGGGCCCGACGACGACGGGACGCCCGACGCGCCGACCAAGGCCGGCCGACCCGCGGCGTCAGCGCCCGTGGCCGCGGCGCTCGCACTCCTCCTGCTCGGCGGATGTTCGAACCCGCTCGACGCGCTCCGCCCCGGCGCGAAGGAAGGCCGCGCCGCGGTCGAGTTGCTCGGCCTCGGCGACGCCGTGGGGGCCGAGGCCCAGTTCGCGGCCGGGATCGCGAACGCGGAGGTCCCGCGCGACGTCCGCGCCCGGCTGTGGCACGGGCTCGGCGTGGCCCGCGCCCGTCAGGACCGGTTCTCGGGGGCCGACAGCGCCTTCGCCGAGGCCCTCGTCTTCGCCGACACCCCCGACCGCCGCGCACGCTACCTCACCGACGCCGGCACCGCCGCCCTCCGTGCCGACGCGCCCGCCCGCGCCGACTCGCTCCTCCGCCTCGCGCTCCTCTTGGATCCGGCCTCCGACGCGGCCCGCCGAAACCAGGAGATCGCCCGCCGGCTGCTGGCGGATCCGCCCGAGCCGCCGGAGCCGAGCGACTTTGCCGAGCGTGTCAAAGCGCAGGCCGACTCGCTCGTGGCCGCCCGGCAATACCGGGCCGCCCTGGACGTCATGACTGACGGCCTCGCCCAGGACTCGTCCGTGGCCGCCTACGCCGACTTTACCCAGCGCCTCGGCGGCGTCGTCCAGATCGAGGAATCCGCCGACTCCCCATGACCCGCTTCGTCCTCCTGCTCGCGGCCGTCGCGCTCGTCGCGCGGGCCCAGGCCCCTCGCGGTCCCTCCCCCACGGAGCAGTACCACGTCGGTGCGCAGGCCTACATCGACGGCGACAACGCCCGCGCGCTCCAGGCCGTCGAGGCCGGGCTGGCCGTCGCGCCCGACGACGCCAAGCTCCAGGCCCTCCGTGACCTCCTCCAGCAGCAGCAACAGGAGCAAGACCAACAGGACGGTGGCCAGCCGGACGACGCCCAGAACCAGGACCCCGGCGATCAGGGAGACGAGGGCGACCAGGGTGAGGACGGCGACCAGAGCCGTCAGCCGGAACAGCCCGACGACGGCGGCCAGGAGGCCGAGCAGGACCAGACGCGGACGCAGCAGCCGGACGAGGCGGGCTCGGGCGACGCGCCGCCCCAGCCCGCGTCCCGCGAGCCCGACGAGATGACGGCGTCGCAGGCCGAGCGGATCCTCGACGCCGTCGGCGGCGAGGAGCGCCTCCTCCTCCGCGAGCTCCGCCGCGCCCCCACGCAGCGCCGCCGCTCCGACAAGGACTGGTGATGCCGACGCTCTCCGCCCGCGCCGTTTCTGCCCTCCCCCGCCTCGACGCCGAGGCGGGCGGACTCGCGCGGGGCCTCGCCGTCGTGGCCTTCGTCCTCGCCCTCCTCGTCGGCGGGCTGGCAGCGCCGTCGGCCGCGGCGCAGTCGGCGGCGGCGACGGTCTCGACGCAGCAGGTGCGGGTCGGCGAGACGCTGACGTACACGGTCACGCTGCGCGGCGGGCGCGGGCGGGGCGTCGGGCCGCCGCTGGCGACGGGCGGCCTCCAGCTCGTGTCGCAGCAGCCCATCCTCGACGTCACGACGACCATCAACGGGCAGACCGAGCGCCGGGTCGGGTGGGCCTACCGCGGCGCCCGGCCGGGGACGGGGCGGATCGGCCAGTTCCGCGCCGAGGTCGGCGGGCAGGCCGTGCTCGTCGACGCCGTTAGCATCACCGTCCGGGGTGGGTCCGCGGTGCCGGTGCCGTCGGCCGCGCCGAGCGGAGGCGGCGAGCTGTTCGTCCGCGCCGAGCCGAGCCGCCGGACGGCCGTCGTGGGGGAGCAGGTGATGGTCGACTACGTGCTGTACTTCGAGCCGCAGATCCAGCCGCGCCAGACGTCGCCCATCGGGACGTGGGACGCGGCCGGCGCGTGGCGCGAGGAGATGGAGATCGCCTCGGCGTACCCCCGCGCGACGACGCTCGGCGGCCGGCCCTACGAGGCCGTCACGATCCGACGCGTGGCCCTCTTCCCCACCCGCTCCGGCACGCTCGAGCTGGCCCCGATGCGGTTCACGGTCGACCTCATCCGGACCGACCGGAGCTTTTCGAACGACCCGTTCGCCCCGTTCTTCTCGCCGTTCAACCAGCGGTTCGAGGACCGCGAGGTGACGGCGCCGGCCCTGAGCATCGACGTGAGCCCGCTGCCCGACGGCGCGCCCCCGTCGTTCGCCGGCGCCGTCGGCCAGTTCGAGATGACGACGACCACCGACGACGCGTCCGTCGAGGCCGGCGACCCCGTCCGCGTCCGCGTCGCCCTCCGGGGCAACGGCAACGTGGCGACGCTCGAAGCGCCCGAGCTCCGCGTGCCGCCGGGCGTCGACGCGTACGACCCGAACGAGGACCGCGAGCTGCTCCGCACCGGGACCACGTTCCGCGGCGTCAAGACGTTCACCTACACGCTCGTGCCCCAGGGCGGCGGCACGTTCGAGGTGCCGGCGGCGCCGTGGACCTACTACGACCCGTCGGACGGCCAGTACAAGACGCTCCGCGTGCCGCCGGTCGAGATCGTGGCGGAGGGCGAGGCGCTCGCCGAGGCCGCCGCGCCGCCCGACCCGAACGCGCCCGCCGCGCTCCTCACGTCGGCCGACTGGCAGCGCCAGCGGGGCCGACCGGTGTGGCTGTGGGCCGTGCTCGGCGGCGGGCTCGCGCTCCCCGCGATCGCCGCGTCGCTGATTCTCGGCGCGCGGGCCGGCCACCAGCGGCTGACCGCCGAGACGCCGGCCAAGCGGAGCCGCCGCGTCGGCGCCGACGTCCGACGCCAGCTCGCGGCCGCGCGAGCGCTCGACGGGCCGGCCGCCTCCGAAGAAACCGAGCGCGCCGTCCGCGCCTTCCTCGCCGACCGGTTCGACGCGCCCGTCGGCCCCCGCTCCGCCGAGGCACTCGACCGCGCCCTCGCGCCCGCTGTCCCCGGAGCCCTCCGCCAGCGAACGCTCGACGTCCTAGCGGCCTGCGCGCGCGGCCAGTTCGCCCCCGGTCTCGGCGACGCCCACGGGGCCGTCATCGACGAGGCCGAGGCGGTCCTCGCCGACCTCGACGCGCTCCCGAGCGCGGCCGCGACGCGCCGCCGCTTCGCGCTCCCCGCGTCGGCCGGATGATCGCGCTCGTCCTCGCCGTCGCTCTCCTCCAGGCCGGCCCCACCGACCGGGCCGAGGCCGACCGCCTGTTCGCCCTCGGCACCCAGCTCGTGGCCGAGGGCGACACGGCCGGCGCGGTCGCAGCGTGGGAGGGCGCGGCGGAGATCGGATGGACCTCGGCGGCCGTCCAGCACAACCTGGGCACGGTCGCCCTCGCGCGCGGCGACGTGGCGCGCGCCCGGCTCCACCTCGAACGCGCCGCCCGGCTCGACCCACGCGACGACGCCATCACCCGGAACCTCGCGCTGGCTCGCGAGCGGGCCGGCGAGCCGCCGCCGCCCTCGACGCGGCGCCTCTGGGACGGCGCCATCGGCGTCCTCCGGCCGTTCGGCGCCGTCGCGCTGGCGCTCGCCCTCGCGTTCGGCGCCCTCGGGCTGGCCGTCGCCGATCGGCGACGGTGGGCGGCCGGCCTCGGCGCGGTCGCGGTCGTGGTCGTGACCGGCGCGGCGTTCGCCGTGTGGGAGTTCACGCGCCCCGTCGGCGTCGTTCTGCTGGACGACGCGCCGGTCGTGGAGTCGCCGTCGCCCGCGGCGCCGGGCGTCGCGCGGCTCCGGGCGGGCGAGACGGTCGAGGTCGGCCCCGAGGCGGACGGGTGGCGCCCCGTGACGGTCGGCCGCGCCGAGGGCTGGGTCCGCGCCGACGCCGTCGCGCCGATCTAGGGAACGGCCGGAATCCGGTCGCGAGGCGCGAACGGAGCCGGACCGGCGTTGTACCCGGCACATGGAGAACGCACCCCCCAACGACACGCGCGTCCTGCTGGCCGCGTCGAATCCGGACCTCGTTCCCAAGAAGGAGCGGGCGCCCGAGCCGGCCGCCGCCGACCAGCTCCGCGGCCTCGACCTCCTCATGGAGATCGCCGCCGAGAGCGGCGCCGACGACCTCGTCGACTGGTTCCTCGACCGGCGCAACGAGGTGGACGGCGAGGACTGACCCCGTCCGCCTCGGCACCGAGGCGGGGCCACCCGGGCGACTCCTGCGGGCCCTACGCGTCCTGGCACCGGAGCCCCGCCCGCGTACCTTTCCGCATGGAACCTCACATCTACACGGGCGACGAGCGGCGCGGCTGGGTCGAGGTCGTGTGCGGGAGCATGTTCTCGGGCAAGACCGAGGAGCTCCTGCGGCGGCTGAAGCGGGCCCGGATCGCGCGCCAGAAGGTGGCCCTCTTCAAGCCGGCCCTCGACACCCGCTACCACGAGAGCGACGTCGTGAGCCACGACGCGACGGCGATGCCGTCGGAGGTCGTCCACTCGGCCGAGCCGATGCTCCTCCTCGCGGGCGACGCCGACGTGGTCGGGATCGACGAGGCCCAGTTCTTCGGCGTCGAGCTGGTCGACGTGGTCGAGGGGCTCGCGCGCGAGGGGCGCCGCGTGATCGTGGCCGGGCTCGACCAGGACTACCTCGGGCGACCGTTCGAGCCGGTCCCCCAGTTGATGGCGGTCGCCGAGCACGTGACGAAGCTCCACGCCGTCTGCGTCCGGTGCGGCGCGCCCGCGAACCACTCGCAGCGGATCGTGGCCGGCGGCGGGCGCGTGCTCGTCGGCGAGGCCGAGGCGTACGAACCGCGGTGCCGCCGCTGTTTCAAGGCCGAGGCCGTCGTCGCCACGCCCGTGGCGCCGCTCGCGCCCCCGGCGCCTCCCCCAGATCCCGAGGCGACCGAACCCTCCGCCTCGGCGCGCGCGTCCGACCCCACGCTCGCCCTGTGACCCGCCTCTGACCCCACCGGCCGTATGTCCCTCGTCACCGTCGCCACCGTCCTCGCGGTCCTGATGCTCCTGGTCTCGGTGATGTTGGGGTGGCTGGCGGACCTGAAGCGGGTCGGCGGGGCCGTCTCGGCGCGGGAGACCCGGGCGGCGGCCGACGGCGACGGCCGCACGTTCTACACGTCGCGGGAGGACCGGGCCGAGGCCATGCGCGAGCGGATCCGCCGCGAGCGCCGCCGCCGCGAGCGCGCCCGGTCCGCCTCCGGCACGCGGACGGGCTCCGCCGGCCCGACCGGCCGGCCGGGCCCGACGCCGGGTCCCGACCGCCCCGCGGCACCGCCCGTCGACGCCCCTGAGGCGCGGCACCGCGCGACGCTCGAGCTCGGCCCCGGCCCCGGCCCCGTCTCCGAGGACGCGCTCCGGGCGGCGTACCGTCGGCTCGTCGTGGCCTACCACCCCGACCGCGTGGCCGGCCTCGGCGACAAGCTCCAGCGGCTCGCCGAGGAGGAGACGAAGGCGATCAACGAGGCCTACGCCTACTTCAAGGCCCGCCTCGGCGATTGACGGCTCCGCCCGCCTCGGCGCCGAGGCGGGCAGGGAATGGGGACAGGGGACATGGCGGGCTCCCGGATCCGCCCAGTTCGCTCGTTCCGATTTGCACTCCCGCTGCCCCCCGGCTTCGCAGAGTTCCCGTGGTCTGCGGGCGCGGCCCTCGGTATCGTCCGGGCGGTCCCTCCTCCCCCCATGGCCCGCTCCGTCCGCCCGGTCCGCGTCCGCCGCTTCGCCGCGGCGCTCCTCGACGGCACGCTCGCGCTGCTCCTCGCCCTCGCCCCCGCCGCGCTCGCGCCGGGCGTCTTGAAAGGCCGGATGTTCGGCGTCGGGCTCCTGCTCGGGGCCGCCTACCTCCTCCTCCGCGACGGCCTCCCGTACGCCGAGTGGGGCGCGCGGTCGCTTGGCAAGCGCTGGCTCGGCATCCGCCCCTACCGCGTCGACGGCGAGCCGATGGCGTGGAGCACGTCGATGAGGCGGAACGCGACGGTCGCCGGGGCCGCCGGCGTGTGGGCCCTCCTCTACCTCGTGGGCGGCTACAAGGGGATCCCGTTCGGCGACATCCTGCTGTACCTCGCGCTCGCGGTCCTCGTGGCCGAGGCCGTGCTCGTCGCCGTCGACCCCGTCGGCCGGCGGCTGGGGGACCGCTGGGCCGCCACGCGCGTGATCGAGGCCCGGCACTAGCCGCGGGCCCCGCCCGCCTCGGCGCCGAGGCGGAGCGAGCCGGCCGTCCACCCGTTGTCCACACGGCCCCGGAGAGCCGGCCGCTGACGCTATGTTGACCGCGTCGGGCGGGATCGTAGAGCGGCGCCCGACGCCGCGCCGCGTCCCCTCGACCCTCCCCCCGGACCCGCGCCCCCGATGGCCGACTCGCCCGCCGCCCGCTTTACCGTCACCGCCCGGAAGTACCGGCCGCAGACGTTCGACGACCTCGTCGCGCAGGAGCACGTCGCCGAGACGCTCCGCAACGCCATTACGCGGCAGCGGCTGGCCCACGCGTACCTCTTCAGCGGGCCCCGAGGCGTGGGCAAGACGACGGCCGCGCGGATCCTGGCCAAGGCCGTCAACTGCCAGACGCCGCTCGCCGAGCGCGAGGGGGCCGAGCCGTGCCGGACGTGCGCCTCGTGCGTGGCCTTCGAGGAGCACCGCTCGATGAACATCATCGAGATCGACGCGGCCTCGAACAACCGCGTCGAGGACATCCGCGAGCTCCGCGACACGGTCCGCGTCCCGCCGCAGGGGGCCAAGAAGAAGGTCTACATCCTCGACGAGGTCCACATGCTCTCGGCGAGCGCGTTCAACGCGCTCCTGAAGACGCTCGAGGAGCCGCCGGACTACGCCCTGTTCATCTTCGCGACGACGGAGCCGCATAAGGTGCTCCCCACGATCCTGAGCCGGACCCAGCGGTTCGACTTCCGGCGGATCGCGGTGCCGGAGATCGTCGGGCGCCTCCGCGAGATCTCGACCGCCGAGGGGATCACGGCCGACGACGAGAGCCTCGTGCTCCTCGCGCGGAAGGGCGACGGCGCGCTCCGCGACGCGCTCTCGCTCTTCGACCAGGCCGTCTCGCTCTGCGGCGCCGACCTCCAGATCGGCCCGCTCCGCGAGGCCCTCGGCGTCGTCGACTCCGACGTGTACTTCGAGGCGACGGAGCGCGCCCGCGTCGGCAACCGCGCTGGGCTCCTGTCCCTCGTCGACCACGTCGTCCGCAGCGGGCACGACCTCAACGAGTTCGTCCTCGGGCTGGCCGATCACCTCCGCAACCTCCTCGTCGCCCGCTCGACCGGGACGGGCGACCTCATCGAGGGGACCGAGGCCACGCGCCAGCGCTACCTTGAGGCGGCCGCGCCGTACGCCGAGGCGGACCTGCTCCACCTGCTGATGCTCGCCGAGCAGGCGGCCACCGACCTCCGCGAAAGCCGCCAGCCGCGCCTGACGCTGGAGCTCGCGCTCCTGAAGATGGCGAGCCTGGAGAAGGCGGCCGACCTCACGCGCCTCCTCGACCGGCTCGCGGCGCTGGAGCGAGCGGCCCGCGACGGGACGCTGCCGGCCTCGCCCGCCGCCAAACCGAGCGGGACATCGGACTCGTCCGCGGCTCCGGAACCGAGCGGTCCGCCCCCGACCGCGGCGGCCTCGGGCGGACCGCCGTCGGGTTCCGACCCCACGCCGTCGCAGCCGGCCGCGCAGACGTCCGAGCCTCCGGCGTCGTACGCCGCGCCGTCGCGCCCCCAACCGTCGGCCGAGGCACCGCCAGCAGCAGAGCCCCAGGCGGACGCGGTCACGCGCCCCGGCCCGGCGCCAACGCCGGTAGCCGACCACCCCGCCCCGTCCCGCCCCGG